>NZ_JBHYKM010000004.1:132072-153298 GCF_042741435.1 Streptomyces sp. NPDC058955
GTCGGGGGCGGCGGCCCGGGGGGGGGGGGGGGGGGCGGCGGGCGGGAGTCGCAGCGCGGGGGGGGGGGGCCCGCCCCGCGGGGGCCCCCCGGGCGGGGGGTGGACGCCGGACGGACCCCCGACGCCCCCGCCGCCGCTGCCGCGCGCGTCCCGGACGAGGTGCCCGCCGCGGCGGAGCCCGTGTCCGCGCCCGGGCACGGCGTCCTCGCCCGGGTGCGGGGAATGGCCGGGGAACTCAAGGGGCGGATGGGGCTCGCGCTGCTGCTCGGGAGCCTGGCGCTCGGATCGGCCGTGGGGCTCATGGCCGTCTCCGGATGGCTCATCTCGCGGGCCTCGGAGCAGCCTCCCGTGCTGCACCTGATGGTCGCCGTGACCGCCACTCGCGCCTTCGGCATCGGGCGGGCCGTCTTCCGGTACGCCGAGCGGCTGGTCTCGCACGACGCCGTGCTGCGGATGCTCGCCGAACTCCGCGTCTCCGTCTACGCCCGGCTGGAGCGGATCGCCCCCGCGGGGCTGCGCCGCGCCCGCCGCGGCGATCTGCTCGCCCGGCTCGTCCACGACGTCGACGCCCTCCAGGACTACTGGCTGCGCTGGCTGCTCCCGGCCGGTGCCGCGCTCGTCGTGGGGCTCGGCGCGGTCGGCTTCACCGCCTGGCTGCTGCCCGAGGCCGGCGCCGTGCTCGCGGTGGGCCTGCTCGTGGCGGGCGTGCTCGTGCCGCCGCTGGGGGCCGCGCTGGCCCGCCGGGCCGAGCGGCGGCTCGCCCCGGCGCGCGGGGCGCTCGCGACCGCCGTCGCCGATCCGCTGCGCGGCTGCGCCGAACTGACCGTGGCCGGCGCCCTGCGGGACCGGCTCGACCGGGCGCGGGCCGCCGACCGCACCCTCACCGGGATCGCCTCCCGGCAGTCCGCCGCGGCCGCGCTCGGCGCCGGGCTCTCCGCCCTGGTGTGCGGTCTGACGGTGGTCGCCGCGGCCTTCGTCGGAGTGCAGGCGGTCCGGGACGGGCGGCTCGACGGGGTCGCCCTCGCGGTCGTCGTCCTCACCCCGCTCGCCGCGTTCGAGGCCGTGACCGGGCTGCCCCTGGCCGTCCAGTACCGACAGCGGGTCAGGCACAGCGCCGAGCGGGTCTTCGAGGTGCTGGACGCGCCCGTCCCCGTACACGAGCCGGCCGTGCCCGCCGCTCCCCCGGCCGGGCCGTTCCCGCTGGAACTCGCGGGCGTCGGGGCCCGGTACGCCGGGCAGGACCGGCCCGCGCTCGACGGCTTCGCGCTCACCCTGGACGCCGGCCGGCGGGTCGCCGTCGTCGGCGCCTCCGGCTCCGGCAAGACCACCCTCGCCCAGGTGCTGCTGCGGTTCCTGGACGTCGAGGCGGGCACGTACCGGATCGGCGGGGTGCCCGCGTGGGAGCTCGACGGCGACGACGTGCGCCGCTTCGTCGGGCTGTGCGCGCAGGACGCGCACCTCTTCGACAGCTCCCTGCGGGAGAACCTCCGGCTGGCCCGCACCGACGCGAGCGACGAGCAGCTGCGGGAGGCGCTGCGCCGGGCCCGGCTCCTCGACTGGGTGGACGGTCTGCCCGACGGGCTCGACACCCTCGTGGGCGAGCACGGCTCGAAGCTCTCCGGCGGTCAGCGGCAGCGGCTCGCGCTGGCCCGCGCCCTCCTCGCCGACTTCCCGGTCCTCGTCCTCGACGAGCCGGCCGAGCACCTGGACCTGGCCACCGCCGACGCGCTCACCGACGACCTGCTGCGCGCCACCGAGGGCCGCACCACCGTCCTCATCACCCACCGGCTGCGCGGACTCGACGCCGTCGACGAGGTGGTGGTCCTGGACGGCGGCCGGACCGTGCAGCGCGGACCGTACGCCCGGCTCGCCGCCGAGGACGGGCCGCTGCGGCGGATGCTGGAGCAGGAGCGGGCCGCCGACCTCCTCCTCGAAGGAGCCGGCGCGAGCGGCGCCGACCGTCCGACTTTTCTCTCCAAATAGGACTAACTAGGCTCGGGGCCATGACCGCCGCCACGCCCGATTCCCCGGACCCCCTGGTCGCCGCCACGGAGGCCACCCGCAGCCTCCAGGGTCTGTCCACGGAGCTGACCGCCCGCGTGCCGCAGCTGCTCGAAGCGATGCGGTCGGTCGGCACGGGCCTGGAGCTGCACACCACCCTCGACCGGATCTGCGAGACGGCCGCCGAGCTGGCCGGCGCCCGCTACGCGGCCATCGGGGTCGTCGACGAGGAGGGCAAGGGGCTCTCCGACTTCGTCACGTACGGCGTCGGCGACGACGTGGCCCGGCGTATCGGGCACCGCCCCGACGGGCACGCCGGGCTGCTCGGCGCGCTCATCCGCGAGCCGCGCACGATCCGGCTGGCCGACCTCTCCACCGACCCGCGGTCGGCCGGCTTCCCGCCCGGCCACCCGGTCATGCGGACCTTCCTCGGCGTCCCCATCCGCGTCCAGGGCGAGATCTTCGGCAACCTCTACCTCGCGGAGAAGCGGAGCGGCGAGGAATTCAACGACTACGACGAGCACATGGTCCGGGTCCTCGCCACCGAGGCCGGCATCGCCATCGGCAACGCCCGCCTGTACGAGGCCGCGCGCCAGCGCGAGCGGTGGATCGACGGCTCGGTCGCCGTCACCACCGCGCTGCTGTCCGGCGGCGACGCCGACGACGCCCTCGCCGTCGTCGCGGAACAGGCCCGGCGGCTCGCCGACGCGGACGCCGGGATCGTGCTGCTGCCGGCCGAGGAGGGCGGCCTGGAGATCGTCGCCGTCTCCTCGCCCCGCCCCACCAAGTCCCTCGGCGTGGTGATCCCGCCGGAGAGCCAGGTCGTGGAACTGCTCCTGGAGGGCGAGGCGGTCTTCGTCCAGGACGCCTCCACCGACCCGCGCATGATCAGCCGGCTGACCTCGCCGTACGGGCCGAGCATGCTGCTGCCGCTGCAGAGCGGCGGGCGGGTGCTGGGCGCGCTCGCGATGCCGCGCGCCCGGGGCGCCCGACCGTTCTCGGAGGCCGAGCGGACCCTCGCCACCCAGTTCGCCTCGCAGGCGGCGCTCGCGCTGATGATGGCCGAGGCGCAGCGCGACCGGGAGCGGCTGGCGGTCTTCGAGGACCGCGACCGGATCGCCCGCGACCTGCACGACCTGGTCATCCAGCGGCTCTTCGCCACCGGGATGATGCTGGAGAGCGCCCAGCGGAAGGCGGTCGTGCCGGCCGTCCAGGAGGGCGTCGGCAAGGCCGTGGACGAGCTGGACGTGACCATCCAGGAGATCCGTACGGCGATCTTCGCGCTCCAGCAGGGACCGGCGGAGGCGCCGTCGGGGCTGCGGACCCGGGTGCTGCGGGAGATCAACATGGCGGCGGTCCCGCTGGGCTTCAAGCCCGCGCACCGCTTCCTCGGCGCGATCGACGCCACCGTCGGCGAGCTGACCGGCAAGAACCTGATCGCCGCGCTGCGCGAGGCGCTCTCCAACGCCTTCCGGCACGCCGGGGCGGGTCGGATCGAGGTCGTCGTCGACGCGACCGTCACCCTGCCGGACGGTTCGCCGGGGGTACGGCTCACGGTCGCGGACGACGGCGTCGGGCTGCCGGAGGGCGGCCGGCGCAGCGGTCTGCGCAACCTCGCCCGCCGCGCCGAGTCCCTCGGCGGCGCGAGCTGGTGCGGCCCGGGCCTCGCCGAGGACGGCGGGGGGACGTCGGTGGTGTGGGAGGCACCGCTCTAGGGGCGCCTCCGAGGAAGCGCCGCTCCAGGGGGGGGCGCCTCCGAGGAAACGCCGTTCCAGGGGGCCTCCGAGGAAGCGCCGCTCTCTAGAGGGCGTTCCCCGCTCCCTGGGCCGCGAGCGCCTCGGCGACGAGCTGTTCGATGACGACGGCGACGCCGTCCTCGTTGTTGCCGACGGTACGGCCCGAGGCGGCGGCGATCACGTCTGCGTGCGCGTTGCCCATCGCGTACGAGCGGCCGGCCCAGCTCAGCATCTCGATGTCGTTCGGCATGTCGCCGAAGGCCGCGACCTCGTCCGCCGTGATGCCGCGCTGCGCGCAGCAGAGCTCCAGCGTCGACGCCTTGGAGACGCCGAGGGCGCTGATCTCGATGAGCGCGGTGGGGCTGGAGCGGGTGAAGGAGGCCAGGTCGCCGGCGGCCTCCCGGGCCGTCGCGAGGAAGACGTCGGGGTCGAGCTCCGGGTGCTGGGCGAGCAGCTTGAGCACCGGCGCCGCGGCGCCCGGCGTCTCCTCGTAGAGCAGCTTCTCGGCGGTGGCGACGCTGGCGCCGGGGTCGAGGAAGAAGGGCGGGTACTGCGGTTCGTAGTGGATCCCGGTGGTCAGCTCGACGGCGAAGCTGGTGCCGGGGGCGGCGGCCCGCAGGGTCCGTACGACGTCGAGCGCGGTGGGCCGGGGCAGCGGGCGGACCTCCAGGAAGGCGCCGCCCGCGTGCAGGTCCACGACGGCCGCGCCGTTGGCGCAGATGGCGAGGCCGTGGCCGTGGACGTGGTCGCTGACCACGTCCATCCAGCGGGCCGGGCGGCCGGTGACGAAGAAGACCTCGATCCCCGCCCGCTCGGCCGCGGCGAGGGCGGCGACGGTGCGCTCGGAGACGGACTTGTCGTCGCGCAGGAGGGTGCCGTCGAGGTCGGTGGCGATGAGCCGGACGGCGGGGCGGGCGGGGGCCGGGGAAGAGGGGCGGGGAGAGGTCACCTCCCCATGGTGCCGCACCGGACGCACGTGCGTGCGGGTCCCCGCACATTTGAGTGGCGGGGCCTCCTCGCCGGACGGGTCACGTGGTGAGCGCGCGGACGAGCGCGACGAGCACCGCCCGCTGGCCGGCCGGTGAGAGGTGCACCCCGTCGTCCGTGTGCAGGTCCGGGCCGGTCGTGGCCGGGCGGGTGGCCTCCCGGGTGTCGACGGCCGTGCCGGGGAGGGCGAGCACCAGCTCGGCGACGGCGTCGACGTCCTCGCGGGACCAGCCGATGCCGGCCCGCCGGAAGTGCGGATACGCCTCCGCCCGCGCGTGGTCCATCGCGCTCGGCGTGAGCCAGATCCAGCGCTCCGGATCGGTGATCCCGGAGTGCTCCCGCAGGGCGCGCAGGTTCCGCCCGGTCTCCGCCGGGCCGACCAGGAGGACGCCGTCCGGGTGCTCCGGGGTGCGGGCGAGCCGCTGGGCGTCGTTGGCGCCGAGCATGCACAGCACCCGGTCGGGGCGGAGGAAGCCGAGCTGGGGGAGGTGGGTGAGGGCCTGGGAGGTGGTGAGGCCGGAGACGGCGAGGTCGAAGAGGGTGACCGACGGGGGGAGGAGGTGGCGCAGGATCGCGCGCCAGGAGAGGCGGTCGGCGGTGGTGCTCTCGCCGAGGACGGCGATCCGCTCGCCGGGGCGGAACGGGAGGCGGGCGACGAGGGCGGCGAACTCCGGGTCGGCGAGGAGGTCGCCGGCGGTGTGCCGGGCCTCCTCGTCGAGGTCGTGGAGCAGGCCGCGGTAGGTGTCGGGGTCCAGGCCGAAGAGGCCGGCGAGGGTGGGTTCGGAGAGGTCGCCGAGGTAGCGGAGGTTCTTCTCGGGCTGCTGGAAGCGGACCAGCTTCGCGACCAGGGGCGGGACGCTCAGGGTCTCGGTCATGCGGGCTTCTCCTCGTGGAGGGCGCCGGCGCGGGCGCGGACGCGCGGGTCGGAACGGTGGCGCGGCAGCAGGAACCCGGCCGCGACCAGCCACAGCAGTCCGCCGAAGCGCGCGATCGGGAGCAGCGCGGCGGCGCCGTCGAACAGCAGGGTGAGGGTGGACAGTTCGGCGACGGCGGCGAGGACGAGGCCGCCGAGGGCGAGCCCGCGCGGCAGCAGTCCGGCGAGCAGTCCGGGGACGGCGACGCCGGCGACGAGCAGGCCGAGCGCCACCACGTGGCCGGGGCCGCCCGTCGCGAAGGCCAGCGACTGGAGGGCGCGGATCACGCCGACCTGGTCGAGCACCTCGGGGCGGGAGAGGGTCCAGCTCAGCAGGGCGGAGAGGCCGAGGAAGGCGGAGGCGAGCAGGCCGCCGGCGAGGGCGATGGTCGCGCCGGGGGCGCGGACGCCGAGCCGGTGCAGCCGGGCCGAGGCGGTGGCGGCGTAGATCGCGAGCGGTACGGAGGCCCCGAACTGGAGCGTCGCGCCGATCCGGACGGCGTCGGTGTGGTCGCGGAAGTACGCGGCGATCCCGGCGGTCGCGTCGGCGCCGCCGAAGGGCGAGGGGAAGGTGTCGCCGCCCGCGAGAAGGATGCTCGCGACGAGCGAGGCGACGAAGAGCGCGGTGAAGACGAGGGCGAGCGGTCCGAGCGGGGGCCCGCCCTGGGCCTCGTGGCGCTGAGCGGTCTGGTTCTGGACGGCCATGGTCGTTTCCGTTCCCATTGGGGAATGATTCACCTTGGAGAATCATTCTTTTCGAGTACGATAACCCCGTGAGCAGCCACGGGCAACAACCAGACGAAGAGCGCGGGCCGGACGCCGGGCGAGCCCCGTCCGGAGGGATTCCGGTGCCGCGCGGGGCCGCCTTCCTGCTCGCCCAGCTCGGGTCGCACGCGGCCGGACGGTTCGGCGAGCGCGTCGCCGGGCTGGGGCTCAACCCCCCGGACGTCGGCCTGCTGCGGATGATCGCGACCGAGCCGGGCCGCAGCCAGCGCTCGCTCGCCGCCGACCTGGGCGTGGTACCGAGCCGGGTCGTCGCCCTCATCGACGGCCTGGAGCGGAAGGGCCTGGTGGAGCGGCGGCGCAGCACCGAGGACCGCCGGAACTACGAGCTGTACGTCTCCGAGGCCGGCGGTCGCGCCCTCGCCGGGGTGCGCGAGGTGGCCGCCGCCCACGAGGACGACCTCCTGGCCGCGCTGGACGGGCCGGAGCGGGAGCTGCTCGCGGAACTCCTCGGCCGGGTCGCCGCGCAGCAGGGCCTCACCCCGGGCGTCCACCCCGGCTACCGCACGCTCGCGAAGCGGGCGGGGCGGGCGGGGCGGCGGGAGACGGCGAAGGACCTGCCGGATGCGGATGCGGATGCGGATGCGGATTCCTGACGGACCCGCTGGTCAGCCGGGTGGGAGGGGCCCGTGTGCGGAGGGGCCGCGGGGCGTTCCGACGTACGCTCGGGACATGAGCCTGCGCCTGAGCACCGTGATCCTGCCCGTCGACCGTTGGCACGAAGGGGGACGCGCCACCTGGCAGCGCGCCGAGGAACTCGGCTTCCACGCCGCGTACACCTACGACCACCTGTCCTGGCGCAGCTTCCGGGACGGCCCGTGGTTCGGCGCCCTGCCCACCCTCACCGCCGCCGCGGCCGCCACCGACCGGCTGCGCCTGGGGACCCTCGTCACCTCGCCCAACTTCCGCCACCCGGTGACGCTGGCCAAGGAGCTGATCTCGCTCGACGACGTCTCCGGGGGCCGGGTCACCCTCGGCATCGGCGCCGGCGGCGACGGCTTCGACGCCACCACGCTCGGCCAGGAGGCGTGGACGCCGAAGCAGCGGGCGGACCGCTTCGCCGAGTTCGTCCCGCTGCTCGACCGGCTGCTCACCGAGGACGTCGTGACGGAGCGCGGCACGTTCTACGCGGCCGACGGGGCCCGCAACATCCCCGGCTGCGTGCAGCGCCCCCGGCTGCCGTTCGCGGTGGCGGCGACCGGCCCGCGCGGCATGCGGCTCGCCGCCCGGCACGGGCAGGCGTGGGTGACCACCGGCGACCCCAAGCTGTACGAGACGGGCACGGCGGAGCAGTCCGTCGAGGCGCTGCGCGGCCAGATCGAGCGGCTCGGCAAGGCGTGCGCGGAGACCGGCCGGGACGTGGACGAGCTGGACAAGATCCTGCTCACCGGCTTCACGCCGGAGAAGAACTCGGTGCTCGACTCCCTGGAGCGGTTCGTGGACTTCGCCGGTGCCTACCGCGACCTCGGCTTCACCGAGATCGTCATCCACTGGCCGATCCAGAACTCGGTCTTCGCCGCCGACCGGGCCGTCTTCGAGACCATCGCCACGGAGGCCCTCGGCCGCCTCGGCTGAGCCCCTGCCCCTGCCCCTGCTCCGAAGGGTTCGAGCGGTCGGGTCAGCGGACGCGGCCGCTCAGCCACGGGGTGAGCGTCATCATCGGGATGAGTTCCTTGTAGGTCTCGCCGCCGGGCACGGGGACGATCAGCCACTGCCCGGGCGGGAAGAACCGTCCCTTCACATGCGCCAGGCCGGTGTGGATCGCCCGGACGAAGCCGGGGGCGGCGTCCCTCGGCACATCGGCGAACTCCACGCCGTCCACCGTGATCCGGGCGTCGTCCTCGGGGTAGAGCTGCACGGAGAGGCAGGGGGAGCCGCCGAGCTCGATGAACGCCTCGTGCGGCAGCGATCCGTCCGCGTCGAGCACCTCGAAGGCGCCGGCGGACGTGCGGCGGGAGGTCCGGTCCGCGCCGATGTCGTCGCTGACCGTCATCTCCAGGTGGAACTCCTCGGCCAGCGCGCGCACGGCGGTGACGGCGGCCTGGGTGCTGGGCAGGTGCGGAAGAGGCATGACCCGATCATGCCTCAGGGACGGGAGGGCGCCGGGGGTATCGCGCTCAGCCCGGGAAGCGGATGAACTCCGCCGGTACGGCCCCGGTCAGCCAGACCCCGTTGGCACTGACCCGGAACTCGTGGCCCGCCCGGTGCATCGCCCCGGCGTCCACGCTCAGCACCACCGGCCGGCCGCGTCTCGCCCCGACCCGGGTGGCCGTCTCGCGGTCGGGGGAGAGGTGCACGTCGTGGCGGGCCATGGGCCGCAGCCCCTCCGCCCGGATCGCGGGAAGCCGGTCGGCGACCGTACCGTGGTAGAGGTACGCGGGCGGTTCGGCGGCCGGCAGGTCCAGGTCGACGGTGATCGTGTGGCCCTGACTGGCCCGGATCCGGGTGCCCTCGACGGCGAACCGCTGCTTGTCGTTGGTGGCGACCACGTGGTCCAGCTCCGCGCGGGTGATCGGGAAGCCGTGCGCGGCCGTGGCGGCGAGCAGCGCGTCGATCTCGGTCCAGCCGTGCTCGTCCAGGGCCAGCCCGATCCGCTCGGGCTGATGCCGCAGATGCTTCGACAGGTACTTCGACACCTTCACCGTACGACGTTCGTCCATCGTTCTTTCCCCTCCAGGTTTGATCCACAACCAACGTGGGTTATCCACAGGCCAGTTGACGATTCTGTGGACAACTCCCCTGAGGAATCAAATGGTTTAGTGAACCGTGGGGGAATTAAGGCCATTTACCGCCAATGCGTCCAATGTCCTTTTGTTGACCTCGCGTTCGGTCGCCGCCGTCACGAACGTCGCGACCCCCTCCGCGCCAACCAGCGCCTGGACGGCCCGGATCGTGCCGGCCGGAATCTGGACCGGGCGCGGCTCGTCGTCCCGGACGGGCGGTGCCTCGGGAGACAGGTGGATCTGGAGGTGACGGGTCGCCAGGATCCGCATGGCTCTGGCCAGTTCGGCGTCGACGGTCTGCTGGGCGAGCGGTCGGAGGCGCCGCACCATCGTCGCCGCCTCGGCTGCGTCGGAGTCCGTCGGCGGCCGGTGCTCCAGATAGCGGGCGAAGACGTGCTCGGTGGTGAACTCCAGGAAACGGCCCGCTATGTGCTCGACCTGGTCCCGAAGTTCCCGCAGGTGCCCGGTGATTGCCGACAGCGGCACCCCTGCCGCGTGCAACTCCACGGCCACCGCCAGCTCTTGGGGGCTCGGGACCAGGTACTCCTCGGTGTCCCGGCCCGGGATCGGCTCCAGCACCCCGAGTTCGACCGCCTCCCGGACCGCCTCCTCGTCCGGGGTGCCGCCGAAGCGGGCGTCCAGCTCCGCGCGGGTGATCCGGGCCGCTTCCTCGTCCGTCCACGGCCCCTGGACCTCCGCGACGAGCCCGAGCACCCCGCCCAGCCCCCGGCCGGTGTCCCAGGCGTCGAGCAGCTCCTTGATCGACGCCAGCGTGTAGCCCCGGTCCAGCAGGTCGGCGATCTGGCGCAGCCGGGCCAGATGGCTGTCCCCGTACACGTTCGACCTGCCCCGGCGCTCCGGGCGGGGCAGCAGGCCGCGGTCCTGGTAGGCGCGGATGGTCCGGACCGTGGCCCCGCTGTGATGGGCGAGATCCTCGATCCGGTACTCCGGTCGCACTGCTGACTGCTCGGACAAAACCGCTCCCACCGACCGATCGCTCCACCCCGCACGGGGCCCCTCCTGCGAGGGATCGTACGGCCGTCCGCCCGCCCCGGCCCCCGGACGGAAGGCCGCACCCCCGGACGGAAGGCCCCGCCCCGGACGGCGACCCGCTCCGGACGGACGGCCGGGACCCGCTCCGGGGACGGGCCTGCCCTGCCGCTACGCCGGCGGCTGCCAGCGGGCCAGGGCCCGCAGGGCGCCCGGGGCCAGCCGGGAGAGGGCGTGGGCGCCCCGCGCCTCCGGGGTGACCGGCACGACCGCCCGGTCGTGCAGCACCGCCCCCAGGATCGCGTCCGCGACCTTCTCCGGCGGATAGTTGCGCAGCCCGTACAGCCGCGAGGCGTTCCGCTGCCGGCGCTTCTCCTCCGCCGCGTCCGTGACCCCGGCGAACCGGGCGGTGGCCGTGATGTTGGTGTTCACGATCCCCGGGCAGATCGCGCTCACCCCGATGGACTGCCCGGCCAGTTCGGCCCGCAGGCACTCGCTCAGCATCAGCACCGCCGCCTTCGAGGTGCTGTACGCCGGCAGCGCCCGCGAGGGCTGGAAGGCCGCCGCCGAGGCGGTGTTGACGATGTGGCCGCCCTGGCCGCGGGCGGCCATCTGCGCCCCGAATATCCGGCAACCGTGGATCACGCCCCACAGGTTGACGTCCAGGACCCGCTTCCACTCCTCGCTGGTGGTCTCGAAGAAGGAGCCGGTGAGCCCGATCCCCGCGTTGTTGACGAGGACGTCGACGATTCCGTAGTCGGCGGCCACCTTGGCGGCCAGCTTCTCCATCGCCTGCTCGTCGGCGACGTCCACCGTCTCGCCCCAGGCGTCCTGGGCGCCGATCAGCCGCGCCATCTCCGCCGTCCGGGCCGCGCCCTCGCCGTCCCGGTCCACCGCGACGACCCGGGCCCCGGCCTCCGCGAAGGCGAAGGCGGTGGCCCGTCCGATGCCGCTGGCGGCGCCGGTGACCAGCACCAGCTGCCCGCCGAACCGCTCCGCGTACTCCGGCCGCACCCCGCTCTTCGCCGTCGTCTCCGCCACCGGCCGCGGCGCCCGCGTCTCCGGCTCCTCGTGGGTGCGGACGAAGTCCGTGATCCACGCGGCCAGCTGGTCCGGCCGGGTGCGCGGCACCCAGTGCTTCGCCGGCAGGGTGCGCCGGGTCAGCTCCGGCACCCAGGCGGCCAGGTCGTCGTAGAGCCGCTCGGAGAGGAAGGCGTCCCCGGTCGGCGTGATCAGCTGCACGGGCACGTGCGCGAAGGCGTCGGGACGCGGCCGGGAGAGGCGCGCCCGGACGTTGTCCCGGTAGAGCCAGGCGCCGTGGGCCGCGTCGCTGGGCAGCGAGGGCGTCGGGTAGACGCCGGACGGGATCCCCTCCACCCGCTCCAGGAGCTTCGGCCACCGCTTGCCGAGCGGGCCGCGCCAGGCCAGCTCCGGCAGGACCGGGGTGTGCAGCATGTACACGTACCAGGACTTGGCGCCCTGCCCGAGGAGCTGCCCGACCCGGCGCGGGGTGGGGCGGGTCATCCGGCTCTTGATCCAGTGCCCGAAGTGGTCGAGCGAGGGGCCCGACATGGAGGTGAAGGAGGCGATCCGGCCCTCGGTGCGCTCCACGGTCGCGAACTCCCACGACTGCACCGAACCCCAGTCGTGCCCGACGAGGTGGACCGGTCGGTCCGGGCTGACCGCGTCGGCGACGGCCAGGAAGTCGTCGGTCAGCTTCTCCAGGGTGAAGCCGCCCCGCAGCGGCGCCGGCGCCGTCGAACGGCCGTGGCCCCGCACGTCGTACAGCACGACGTGGAACTCCTCGGCGAGCCGCGCCGCGACCTCGGACCAGACCTCCTTCGAGTCCGGGTAGCCGTGCACGAGCACCACCGTCGGCCGGTCGGGGTCGCCGAGCTCGGCGACGCACAGCTCGATCCCGCCCGTCCGGACCCAGCGCTCCCGCGCCCCCTCCAGTCCCGCGCCCGCCATCACACCGCTCCTTCGTTCCACCGCCGCACGTGCGGCAGGTCGTCGTCCAGCCAGAACGCGCTCTGCTCGGGGTCCCTGGAGTCGGTGACGACCAGGATCTCCTCGAACTTCGCGCCCGTCCCTCGGAATCCGAGGTGCGGCTCGACCGCCCAGAGGCCCGGAGTGGGCGGGTGGTCGGAGAACTTGTACGGGGACCAGAGCGGCGACCAGCCGTCCCGGTGGCCGTGCACGGCGTCGCTCAGCAGGCCCTTGAGGGACTGGGCGCCGAAGCCGAACAGGGTCGGGGCGAACCGCCGCTCCCGCACCCGGTCGATCTTGTGGGCGATCACGCCGAACGGATAGGCGCGGTGCCGGTTGGCGTACCCCTGGCGGACCATGAGCCGGTCCACGTCCTCGTATATCTCGCGCAGGCTGCGCCGCTCGCGCACCTCGCGCAGGATCAGCTCGCGGTGGTCGCGCAGATCGGCGAGGAGCTTGTCGTGCAGGGGGTTGAGCCCGAGGCAGCCGCTGTAGCCGATGTCCGCCGTGTACCCCTTGTAGACGGGCGCCATGTCGAGGATGAAGGGCATCCCCGCCTCGAGGCGCCGGTCGGTGGGGAAGAACTGCAGCGGGATCTTGAAGTCGACGAAGGCGGTGCGGTCGCCGAACCAGGCGAACGGGCGGTGGAACCAGTCCTTCACCCCGCGCTCGTACAGCCACTCCCGCTGCATCCGCGCCGCCTCGCGCTCGGTCACACCCGGCTTGAGCTGGGCCGCGACCGCTTCCGCGCAGGCGTAGGAGAGCTGCTGTACTTCCCTGAACCCCCGCAGTTCCGCGGTCAGTTCGCTTGCCACTGCTGAGGTCATGCCACCCGCCGTCCCGGTGTGAGCGTACGGTCGCACTACGCGTCCGTAACTTGACACCGATGAATGTGACAATGCCCGGCGGCTACGTCAAGGGGTGTGCACGAGGCCCTGTGGAAAACTCCGCCCCCGGGTCCGCGACGACTTTCGTCGAGACCTGCCTCAGGGTTCGTACGCCGGAAGTCGGAGAGGGTTCGATCCGTAGGGCTGACGACCGCTGTGGCTTTCGCCACTACCTTCGAACCGTGACTGTGATCGCCACCGAAAGCCTCAGCAAGCGGTTCCCCCGGGTGACCGCTCTCGACCGGCTCTCCCTGGACATCGGGCCCGGTGTGACCGGACTGGTGGGTGCCAACGGAGCCGGCAAGTCCACGATGATCAAGATCCTGCTCGGTCTCTCCCCCGCCACGGAGGGCCGCGCCGAGGTCCTGGGCCTCGACGTCTCGACGCGCGGCCCCGAGATCCGCGAGCGCGTCGGGTACATGCCCGAGCACGACTGCCTCCCGCCGGACGTCTCGGCCACCGAGTTCGTCGTCCACATGGCGCGGATGTCGGGGCTGCCGGCGACCGCCGCCCGCGAGCGGACGGCCGACACCCTGCGCCACGTCGGCCTGTACGAGGAGCGCTACCGCCCCATCGGCGGCTACTCGACCGGCATGAAGCAGCGGGTGAAGCTGGCCCAGGCCCTGGTCCACGACCCCAAGCTGGTCCTCCTCGACGAGCCGACCAACGGCCTCGACCCGGTCGGCCGGGACGAGATGCTCGGCCTCATCCGCCGCGTCTGGACCGACTTCGGCATCTCCGTGCTCGTCACCTCCCACCTCCTCGGCGAGCTGGAGCGGACCTGCGACCACGTCGTCGTCATCGACGGCGGAAAGCTGCTGCGGTCCAGCTCCACCAGCGACTTCACCCGCACCACCACGACCCTCGCGGTCGAGGTCACCGACTCGGACGCGCACCCGGACGGCACCGGCGCGCTCCGCGCCGCCCTCGCCGAGGCCGGCGTCACCCTCCACGAGGGCGTCGAGGAGGGCCTGCCCGGTGCCGGTCACATCCTGCTCCTGGAGGCCCCCGGCGAGGAGACGTACGACCTGGTGCGCGACACCGTCGCCGGCCTCGGCCTCGGCCTGGTCCGCATGGAGCAGCGCCGCCACCACATCGCCGAGGTCTTCCGTCCCGAGGCCGCCGCGCAGCACGAGGAGGTGAAGGCCCGATGAGCACCCCCGCCCCCGAGGCCGCCCCCGACACCACCCGGATCCACAACATCGGATACCGGTCCTACGACGGCCCCAGGCTCGGCCGCTCCTACGCCCGCCGCTCGCTCTTCTCGCAGTCCCTGCGCGGGGCGTACGGCCTGGGCCGCAGCGCCAAGTCGAAGGTGCTGCCGATGCTGCTCTTCGCCGTGATGTGCGCGCCCGCGCTGATCGTCACCGCGATCGCGGTGTACATGAAGAGCGAGAAGCACATCATGGAGTACACCCAGTACGCGGTCTTCCTCCAGCTCGTCATCGCCGTCTACCTGGCCTCCCAGGCCCCCCAGTCGGTCTCCCGCGACCTAAGGTTCCGGACGGTGCCGCTGTACTTCTCCCGCCCCATCGAGCGGGTCGACTACGTGCTCGCCAAGTACGGGGCGATGGCCTCGGCGCTCTTCGTCCTCACCGCCACCCCGCTGCTGATCATGTGGATCGGCTCGATGCTGGCCAAGATGGACTTCGCCGAGCAGGCCAAGCTGTTCGGCCAGGGCCTCGTCTCCGTCGCCGTCCTGTCGGTGCTCTTCGGCGGCATCGGCCTGGTCATGGCCGCGCTCACGCCGCGCCGCGGCTTCGGCGTCGCCGCCGTGATCGCCGTCCTCACCATCTCCTACGGCGCCGTCTCCACGCTCCAGGGCATCTCCTACGCCACCGAGAACACCGACGCCATCGCCTGGCTCGGCCTCTTCTCGCCCCTCACCCTCGTCATCGGCCTGCAGAACGCCTTCCTCGGCGCGCCCGCCTCCTTCCCCGGCGAGGTGCCGGTCGGGGCCGGGACCGGCGTGGTCTATCTCGTGGTGATCCTCGGTCTCATCGCCGGCTGCTACGGCATCCTGATGGCCCGCTACCGAAAGGTCGGACTGTGAGCGCCCTCCCGTCGCCCGCCACCACCCCTCTAAGGAATGGGCTGCGCCCATGAGCACCCTCCACATCGACCACGTCTCGCGCTGGTTCGGGAACGTCGTCGCGGTCAACGACGTCACGATGTCGATCGGCCCCGGCGTGACCGGCCTCCTCGGCCCCAACGGCGCCGGCAAGTCCACCCTCATCAACATGATGGGCGGCTTCCTCGACCCCTCCACGGGCAGCGTGACCCTCGACGGCGAGCCGGTCTGGCGCAACGAGTCCGTCTACCGCTCCATCGGCGTCGTCCCCGAGCGGGAGGCGATGTACGACTTCCTCACCGGCCGCGAGTTCGTGGTGGCCAACGCGGAGCTCCAGGGCCTCGGCGCCGCGGAGGCCCAGAAGGCCCTCGCGACCGTCGAGATGGAGTACGCGCAGGACCGGAAGATCGCCACGTACAGCAAGGGCATGCGGCAGCGCGTGAAGATGGCCTCGGCCCTCGTCCACGAGCCGTCGGTGCTGCTGCTCGACGAGCCCTTCAACGGCATGGACCCGCGCCAGCGGATGCAGCTCATGGAGCTGCTGCGGCGGATGGGCGCCGACGGGCGCACGGTGCTGTTCTCCTCGCACATCCTGGAGGAGGTCGAGCAGCTCGCCTCCCACATCGAGGTGATCGTCGCCGGCCGGCACGCCGCCTCCGGCGACTTCCGCCGGATCCGCCGCCTGATGACCGACCGGCCGCACCGCTACCTGGTCCGCTCCAGCGACGACCGGGCGCTCGCCGCCGCGCTGATCGCCGACCCGTCGACGGCCGGCATCGAGGTCGACGCGGTGGAGGGCGGACTGCGGATCCAGGCCGTCGACTTCGGACGGTTCACCGAACTGCTGCCGCAGGTCGCACGCGCGCGTGGGATCCGGCTGCTGACGGTCTCGCCCTCCGACGAGTCCCTCGAATCCGTCTTCTCGTATCTCGTCGCGGCCTGAAAGGAGCACGATCCCGATGTACGACCCCACCGTCGCCCGGCTCACCTACCGGGCCCTCCTCGGCCGCCGCCGGGCGGCGATCCTCTTCCTCCTGCCCGGACTGCTCCTGCTCATCGCCACGGCCGTCCGGATCATCAACGGCGCGGACGACCAGGTCGCGGCCGACCTCCTCGGCGGCTTCGCGCTCGCCACGATGGTGCCGCTGATCGGCGTCATCGCCGGCACGGGCGCGATCGGCCCGGAGATCGACGACGGCTCCATCGTCTACCTGCTCTCCAAGCCGGTGAAGCGGCCGACGATCATCACCACCAAGCTGATCGTGGCCATCGCCGTGACCATGGCCTTCTCGGCCGTGCCCACGCTGATCGCCGGCTTCATCCTGAACGGCAACGGACAGCAGGTCGCCGTGGCCTACACGGTCGCCGCGCTGGTCGCGTCCATCGCCTACAGCGCGCTCTTCCTGCTGCTCGGCACGATCAGCCGGCACGCCGTGGTGATCGGCCTGGTCTACGCCCTGGTCTGGGAGGCCCTGTTCGGCTCCCTGATCGCAGGCGCCCGCACCCTCAGCGTCCAGCAGTGGGCGCTCGCCCTCGCCGAGAAGGTCACCGGCGAGGGGCTGATCAGCTCCGACGTGGCCCTGCCGACGGCGTCGGTGCTCCTGATCGCCGTCACCCTCGGCGCCACCTGGTTCGCCGGGCACAAGCTGCGCACGCTGACGCTGGCCGGCGAGGAGTAGGCCGGCCCCGGACGGAGCGTCAGACGGTACGGTCGCGGGCGGCGAGCAGGCCGACGCCCGCGGCCGCCGCGCAGACACCGAGCACCAGCGAGATCGGCAGCGTCCACGAGCCGGTGGCCTGGTGCAGGGCACCCGCCGCCAGCGGACCGACGGCGGCCATCAGATAGCCGACGGTCTGGGCCATCCCGGACAGCCGGGCGGCCGTCGGAGCGTCCTTGGTCCGCAGCACGATCAGGGTCAGCGCGAGCCCCAGGGCCCCGCCCTGACCGACGCCGAGGACCGCCGACCACAGCCAGGCGCCCTCGGCCGGGGCGACGAGCAGCCCCGCGTAACCGGCCGCGACCAGCGTCGTCACCAGCACCACCAGCGGGCGCTGGCTGCGCCTGCGGCCCGCGAGCAGCGGCACCGCGAAGGCCCCGGCGACCTGGATCAGGTTGTTGAACGCGAAGACCACACCCGCCTCGGAGCGGCTCATCCCGTGGTCGGTGAAGATCGTCGGCATCCAGGCGATCAGCACGTACGACCAGAGCGACTGCAGGCCCATGAAGAGGGTCACCTGCCAGGCGAGCGCCGAGCGCCAGACCCGCACCGGGGCGGCGCCGGCGGCCGGTACGGCCCGTACCTCGTGACCGGTACGGCCCCGGGCGATCAGCACCTGCGGCAGCCAGGCCACCGCCGCCACCACGGCGAGCAGCGACCAGGAGCCGAGCGAGCCCTGCCAGCCCCCGCCGAGCGCCTCCTCCAGGGGGACGGCCGCGGCGGCGGCGACCGTCGCGCCCGCGACCATCGCGCCCGTGTAGACGGAGGTCATGGTGGCGGCCCGGTCCGGGAAGTCCCGCTTGATCAGACCCGGCATCAGCACGTTGAGCAGGGCGATCGCGGTGCCGACGAGGACCCCGCCGCCGTACAGCGCCGTCACCGACGGCAGCAGCCGCAGCAGGATGCCGCCGGCCAGCAGCAGCAGCGCGGCGAGCACGGTCCGCTCGGCGCCGAACCGGCGGCCCAGCCAGGGCGCGACCAGCGCGCCGAGGCCCAGGAAGAGCACCGGGATCGAGGTGATGAGCGATCCCGCGGTCGAGGAGAGGCCGAAGGCCCCGGCTATCTCGCCGACCAGCGGCGCCACGCTCGCCAGCGCGACCCGCATGTTGAGCGAGGCGAGCACGATCCCGGCCGGCAGCAGCACCGGATGGGCGAGCAGCGCCCGCCGCGCGGCGGTCCCGGCGGCCGAGGGGCGTACGTCGGCCTCGGCGTCGACCAGCACGCGCGCGGGGCCCGTCTCCGTCCCCCTCACGCGCCCGCCTCCCGGCTCTCGTCCAGCAGCGCCGCCACCGTCTCCGCCGGGACCCGCAGCAGTTCACGGGCCTGGCGTTCGGCGCCGTCCGGGTCGCCGGCCTCGACGGCGGCGACCAGGGCCTCGTGGAGGTCGATGTCGACCGGCGGCATCGCGCGGTCGCCGAGCGCCTCGACCAGGACCTCGTGGACCTGCGCGGAGAAGAAGCGGTAGACCTCGATGAAGGCCGCGTTGTGGGTGGCGGCGACCACCGCGAGGTGGAAGGCGAGGTCCGCGTCGGCGTCCCGGTCGCCCTCCTCGCGCAGGGTGGTCAGGGCGGCCCGCAGCCGCAGCAGGTCGTGGGTGTCCCGCCGCTCCGCCGCGAGCCGGGCCGCCTCCGCCTCCAGGGCGGTCCGCAGCTCCAGGACGTCGCGGGCGCCCGCGTGCCGGACCCCGCGCAGCACGGCGGCCGGGTCGGCGGTGGAGCGGACGAAGGTGCCGTTGCCCTGCCGGGACTCCAGGAGCCCGGCGTGGACGAGGACCCGGATCGCCTCGCGGACGGTGTTGCGGCCGACGCCCAGCTGCTGGGCGAGCTCGTGCTCGGTCGGGATGCGGTCGCCGACGGCCCACTCGCCCTCGGCGAGCTGGGCCCGCAGCTGCTCCACCGCGGAGTCCACCAGCGAGGTGCGTCCCGCCGCTCTCAGTGCCGCCATTCCGTCCCGTCCCTCCATACCCGATTCGCCCGGTTGCCCAGTCATCCTACAAGTCATCCACAGGCGTGCTCACGGTCACCGGGGCACCGACCGGCGACCGGACTACTGTGGGCTCGTACGTGCACCGAACACCCTCATCACCTTCGGGAGTCAGTCATGTCAGACCGCTTCGACGTCGTCGTACTCGGAGCTGGCCCCGGCGGCTACGTCGCCGCCATCCGCGCCGCCCAGCTGGGCAAGCGGGTCGCGGTCGTCGAGGAGAAGTACTGGGGCGGTGTCTGCCTGAACGTCGGCTGCATCCCCACCAAGGCGCTGCTCCGCAACGCCGAACTGGCGCACATCTTCAACCACGAGGCGAAGACCTTCGGCATCAAGGTCGACGGCACGGTGACCTTCGACTACGGCGACGCCTACCGCCGCAGCCGCACCGTCGCGGACGGCCGGGTCAAGGGCGTCCACTTCCTGATGAAGAAGAACGGCATCACGGAGTTCGACGGCCGGGGCACGTTCGTCGACGCCAACACCCTGCAGGTCGCGAAGGCCGACGGCACGACGCAGACGATCACCTTCGACCACTGCATCATCGCCACCGGCGCCTCCCCGCGCCTGCTGCCCGGCACCGCGCTCAGCGACCGCGTCGTCTCCTACGAGCAGCAGATCCTGGCCGAGGACGCCCCGAAGTCGATCGTCATCGCGGGCGCCGGCGCGATCGGTATCGAGTTCGCGTACGTGCTGAACAACTACGGCACCAAGGTCACCATCGTCGAGTTCCTCGACCGGATGGCCCCGCTGGAGGACGAGGAGGTGTCGAAGGAGCTGGCGAAGCAGTACCGCAAGCTCGGCATCGACGTCCTCACCTCGACCCGCGTCGACGCGATCGACGAGTCCGGCCCGCAGGTCCGCGTCACGGTCACCGGCAAGGACGGCTCGCAGAAGGTCCTGGAGGCCGACAAGGTCCTGCAGGCCATCGGCTTCGCGCCGAACGTCTCCGGCTACGGCCTGGAGAACACTGGCGTCGCCCTCACCGAGCGCGGCGCGATCGACGTCGACGGCCGCTGCCGCACCTCGGTGCCGAACATCTTCGCCATCGGCGACGTCACCGCGAAGCTGATGCTCGCGCACACCGCCGAGGCCATGGGCGTCATCGCCGCCGAGACCATCGCGGACGCCGAGACGATGGAGCTCGACTACGCGATGATCCCGCGCGCCACCTACTGCCAGCCGCAGATCGCGAGCTTCGGCTACACCGAGGCGCAGGCCCGCGAGAAGGGCTACGACGTCAAGGTCGCCAAGTTCCCCTTCATGGCGAACGGCAAGGCGCACGGCCTCGGCGACTCGACCGGCTTCGTCAAGATCGTCGCCGACGCCAAGTACGGCGAGATCATCGGCGCCCACCTGATCGGCCCGGACGTCACCGAGCTGCTCCCCGAGCTGACGCTGGCCCAGCAGTGGGACCTCACCGTCCACGAGGTCGCGCGGAACGTGCACGCCCACCCGACCCTGGGCGAGGCCGTCAAGGAAGCCGTCCACGGCATCGCCGGCCACATGATCAACTTCTGAGTCCCGCCTGGCCTCATAGGCCGACCGCGGTCCCAGGTGATAGGCACTGAGAAGTGCCGAGCGAAACCTTCCCGGGTGGCGAACCGTCCCGACCGATCAGGTCGTGGGTGCGTTCGTCACCCGGTACGCATCTCTGGCTCGCGGTCATCGCGGTCACCAGCCTCACCCTCGCGCTGTCCCCGGCGGGACTGGACACGTACTTCCTCCACCGGAACAGCAGCAACCTCCACCAGCTCGCCCACCACCCGGTCCGCGCCCTGCTCGGCAGCGCGTTCTGGATCGAGGACCCGGCGGACCTGCTGCTGTACGCGGTGCTCTTCGAGGTCCTGCACGCCCCCGTGGAGCGCTGGCTGGGCACGGCCAGATGGCTGTTCACCGTCGCCACCGCGCACATCGCGGCGACCCTCGTCAGCCAGCAGGTCGTCCTCCTGGCGATCCGCGACCACGACGTGCCCCGCAGCATGGCGCACGTCGTCGACATCGGCGTCAGCTACGGCCTCGCCGCCTCCGCCGGAATCCTCACCTACCGGATCACCCGGCGCTGGCGCCCGCTCTACCTGGCGGCGGCGGTGGCCTTCTTCCTCGTACCGCTGCTCGCCGACCGCACGTACACCGACCTCGGGCACGCCCTCTCGCTGGCGGTCGGCCTGGCCTGCTACCCGCTCACCCGCCGTCCGGCGCACGAAAAACCGGTCGCACCCGAACAGGGGCCCGGCGCACACTAGTTGTGCGGGGGACACGGGGGATCCCCCGGTGGCGGCCGCTTCGAGCGCGCGGATCTCCGGATCCGCGCGGGCCGCGACCGACGAAGGCCCGCTCCCCTCGGGGGGCGGGCCGTCGCACCGGAACCACCGGTCGGCGCAGGCCGCCAGCAGACGCGCCCGGGCGGGCGCGGTGGCGGGCCCCCGCGTAGAGGGGGGCACC
>NZ_JBHYKM010000004.1:153308-167866 GCF_042741435.1 Streptomyces sp. NPDC058955
ACTTGTCCTTTGGGGGGCTGCTTCTGTGGGTTATACGCCCCTGTCTCCGCGGGGGCCGCCCCCGCCTCTGGACCGCTCCCCGGGGGGTGCGGGCCTTCGCACGGAATCCTCCGGACGGCTCAGGCCGCCAGCAGACGCTCCAGGACGAGCGCGATGCCGTCCTCCTCGTTCGAGGCGGTCACCTCGTCCGCGACCGCCCGCAGCTCCGCGTGCGCGTTGCCCATCGCGACCCCACGCGCGGCCCAGCCGAACATCGGGATGTCGTTGGGCATGTCGCCGAAGGCGATGGTGTCCGCGGCCTTGACCCCGAGCCGGCGCGCCGCCAGCGAGAGGCCGGTGGCCTTGCTCAGCCCGAGCGGCAGGATCTCCACGATCCCCGGACCCGCCATGACCACGTCGACCAGACCGCCGACGGTGGCCCGCGCGAGCGCGGTCAGCTCGTCGTCGGTCATCGCCGGGTGCTGGATGTAGAGCTTGGTGAGCGGCGCCGCCCACAGCTCGGCCGGGTCCTCGTACGGCACGTACGGCAGCGGACCCTCCTGCGCCCGGTAGCCGGGGCCCATCAGGACCTCGCCCTCCAGACCGTCCCGGCTGGCGGCCAGCGCCAGCGGGCCGACCTCCGCCTCGATCTTGGAGAGGGCGAGCCCGGCGAGCTGCCGGTCCAGGGTCAGGGAGGTCAGCAGCCGGTGCTCACCGGCGTGGTAGACCTGCGCGCCCTGGCCGCACACCGCGATCCCCTGGTAGCCGAGGTCGTCGAGGATGTGCCGGGTCCAGGGCACCGCCCGGCCGGTGACCACGATGTGCGCGGCGCCCGCCGCCGTGACGGCGGCGAGGGCGTCCCGCGTACGGTCCGAGACGGACTCGTCGGCCCGCAGCAGCGTGCCGTCGAGGTCCGTCGCGACCAGGCGGTAGGGGAAGGGGCTCACTTGGCGATCGGCTCCAGGACCTCGCGCCCGCCCAGGTACGGCCGGAGGACCTCCGGGACGCGCACCGAACCGTCGGCGAGCTGGTGGTTCTCCAGGATGGCGACGATCGTGCGCGGAACGGCGCACAGCGTGCCGTTCAGCGTGGCGAGCGGCTGCACGGTCTTCTTGCCGCCCTGCTCCTCGCGCATGCGCACCGAGAGGCGGCGGGCCTGGAAGCCGTCGCAGTTGGACGCCGAGGTCAGCTCGCGGTACTTGCCCTGGGTCGGGATCCACGCCTCGCAGTCGAACTTGCGGGAGGCGGAGGCGCCGAGGTCGCCGGTGGCGACGTCGATCACCTGGAAGGGCAGCTCCAGGGAGGTGAGCCACTGCTTCTCCCAGTCCAGGAGCCGCTTGTGCTCGTTCTCCGCGTCCTCGGGCGCGACGTACGAGAACATCTCGACCTTGTCGAACTGGTGGACGCGGAAGATGCCGCGGGTGTCCTTGCCGTACGTGCCGGCCTCGCGGCGGAAGCAGGGCGAGAAGCCCGCGTACCGCAGCGGCAGCTTGTCGGCGTCGATGATCTCGTCCATGTGGTACGCGGCGAGCGGGACCTCGGAGGTGCCGACCAGGTAGTAGTCGTCCTTCTCCAGGTGGTACACGTTCTCCGCGGCCTGGCCGAGGAAGCCGGTGCCCTCCATGGCGCGCGGGCGGACCAGCGCGGGGGTGAGCATCGGGATGAAGCCGGCCTCGGTGGCCTGCGCGATCGCCGCGTTGACCAGGGCGAGCTCCAGGAGGGCGCCGACGCCGGTCAGGTAGTAGAAGCGCGAGCCGGAGACCTTGGCGCCCCGCTCGACGTCGATGGCGCCGAGCGCCTCGCCCAGCTCCAGGTGGTCCTTGGGCTCGAAGCCCTCGGCGGCGAAGTCGCGGATGGTGCCGTGCGTCTCCAGGACGACGAAGTCCTCCTCGCCGCCGACCGGCACGTCCGTGTGGACGATGTTGCCGAGCTGGAGGAGGAGCGCACGGGCCGTCTCGTCGGCCTCGTTCTGCTCGGCCTCGGCGGCCTTGACGTCGGTCTTGAGCTGCTCGGCGCGCTGGAGGAGCTCGGCGCGCTCCTCCGGGGTGGCCCTGGGGATCAGCTTTCCGAGCGCCTTCTGCTCGGAACGGAGCTCGTCGAAGCGGACGCCGGACGACCTGCGCCGCTCATCGGCGGAGAGCAGGGCGTCGACGAGGCCGACGTCCTCTCCACGGGCGCGCTGGGAGGCGCGAACACGGTCGGGGTCCTCACGGAGCAGGCGAAGGTCAATCACCCCACCAGGCTACCGGTGCGCGCTCGCGCGACCCCACCGGATATGCGGGCGCGTGTTGGTATGCCCGAATTGACGGTCTTCGGAATTCTGTGGAATCGAGTTATCCACAGGGTGTGCGGAAGTTCTGTGGATTCCCGGCCCGCCACCTCCGAATTACGTGATCAAACACGATTCACGCACTCATTTCGAGGGGAATCGCTCGCTCCGGAGGGTGAGTGCCGTGGGGTCGCTCTGACGTGGACCGCTGTGGGATCTGTGGACGGAGGGCATCCGCGCGAGGGGTGACGAGGGCGATTTGTCGACCTTGTCGGAGGCGGGTGTCGACTTGTCCCCAGCCTGCGGACCGAGCCTGTGGATAACTGCGTGGAGAAAGCTAAAAGTATGCAGGTAGGACTAATGATGCCTGCCTGTGGACGAACGAACGCACGAGAGGCGCCGCTCGGTCAGTATCGCGGTCAGGCCCTGCCGTCCTGGGCCCTCGCCAGCCAGTCGGAGGCAGCCGTGAACTCCTCGTCCGAGGTCCCCCGCCGCAGCGGCCTGACGTCCGCGCGGGACGCTCCCGCCCGCGGATACGAGCCGAGGAAGCGCACCTGCGGACAGATCCGCTTCAGACCCATCAGCGCCTCGCCGACCCGCCGGTCCGAGACATGGCCCTCGGCGTCCACGGCGAAGCAGTAGTTCCCGATCCCCGCCCCGGTCGGCCGGGACTGGATCAGCATCAGGTTCACCCCACGCACCGCGAACTCCTGGAGGAGTTCCAGAAGGGCACCCGGATGATCGTCACCCAGCCACAGCACCACCGAGGTCTTGTCCGCGCCGGTCGGCGCCGCCGGCCGGGCCGGCCGGCCCACGAGCACGAAACGCGTCTCCGCGTTCTCCGCGTCGTGGATCTCCTTGACCAGGGCCTCCAGGCCGTACGTCGCCGCCGCGAACTCGCCCGCGAAGGCCGCGTCGAACCGCCCCTCCTGCACCAGCCGGGCCCCGTCTGCGTTGGACGCGGCCGACTCCCACACCGCCTCCGGGAGGTGCTTGCGCAGCCAGTTGCGCACCTGCGGCTGGGCCACCGGGTGGCCCGTGACCGTCTTGATGTCCGACAGCGCGGTCCCGGGGCGCACCAGCAGCGCGAAGGCGATCGGCAGCAGCACCTCGCGGTAGATCATCAGCGGCTCGCCCGAGGCCAGCTCGTCGAGGGTCGCCGTCACCCCGCCCTCGACCGAGTTCTCGATCGGTACGAGCGCGGCGGCCGCCTCCCCGTTCCGCACGGCGTCGAGCGCGGCCGGGACGGAGACCATGGGGACGAGCTCGCGCGTGGCCGCCTCGGGCAGGCTCCGCAGCGCGGCCTCCGTGAAGGTGCCTTCGGGGCCGAGGTAGGTGTACCGGGTGGCGGACATACCGTCACCCTAATGCGCCCCGGCGCCCGCGCCCGTCCCGTCTCAGTCCTCAAACGGGCGTCGGGCCGGCCCCCCGGCCCGCCGTCGGGCTCAGCCCTCCAGCAGCCGCTGGCCGACGTACTCGCCCTCGGCGGCCCCGCCCGGCGCGGCGAAGAGCCCGCTCGACTCGTGCCGGATGAACGCGGACAGCGCGTCGCCCCGGTCGAGCTTGCGCTGCACCGGCACGAAGCCGCGCAGCGGATCGGCCTGCCAGCAGACGAAGAGGAGCCCGGCGTCCGGGGTGCCGTCCGCGCCGATCCCGTCGTGGAAGGAGAAGGGCCGGCGCAGCATCGCCGCCCCGCCGTTCTGTTCGGGGGCGGAGATCCGGGCGTGGGCGTTGTCGGGGATGGCGAGCTTCCCGTCCGGGCCCCGCTTGTCGAGGTCCAGCGGGGTCGTCTCCGAACCGCCGGACAACGGCGCCCCGTCCGCCTTGCGGCGGCCGATGACCCGCTCCTGCTTCTCCCCGGACAGCCCCTCCCAGTCGTCCAGGAGCATCCGGATCCGCCGCACGACCGCGTACGAGCCGCCGGCCATCCAGTCCTGGGCGCCGGTCGCCCCGGCCGGGACGAAGATCCGCCGGTCGAAGTCGGGGTCGGTGGGCTTCGGGTTGTTGGTGCCGTCGACCTGGCCCATCAGGTTCCGGGCCGTCATCGGACGGGCGGTCGCCCCGGCGGAGCGGTTGAAGCCGTTCATCTGCCAGCGCACCCGGGCCGCGTCCCCGGCGTCCTTATGGAGCGCGCGCAGCGCGTGGAAGGCGACCAGGGCGTCGTCCGCCCCGATCTGCACCCACAGATCGCCCTCCGAGCGCTTGGGGTCGACCGCGTCGGAGGAGAAGGCGGGCAGCGGGTCCAGCTGCGTCGGGCGGCGGGCGGTCAGCCCCGTCCGGTCGAAGAAGGTGCGGCCGAAGCCGAAGGTGACGGTGAGGGAGGACGGGCCCGCGTCCAGCGCGATCCCGGTGTCCCCGGACGGCGCCCCGCCCGCCATCAGCGTCCGGGCCGTCGCCGACCAGCGGCGGAGCAGCGCGGCGGCCTCCTTGCGGCCGGCGCCCGGTGCGAGGTCGAAGGCGACCAGATGGCCGCGCGACTGGAGCGGGGTGGTGATGCCGGGCTGGTGCCGCCCGTGGAACGCCACCTCGGTGGCCCCCACCGTGGTGAGGGCCGGGGAGCCGCCGGCGCCGGGTGCGGAGTCGTCCCCGGAGACGGCCGACGCGATCCCGGCACCGCCGGCGGCGCCGATGACGAGGCCGGCGGCGCCCGCCGCGCCGACGGTGCCGAGCAGCCGGCGCCGGGAGATGTCGAGGTGGCCGTCGTCGGACGCCGGGGTGGAGGCGTCGTCGGACGCGGGGCCGGTCACGGGGTTGCTCACGGTCATTCAGCCGATCTTGATGTTCTTCTCGATGGTGGTCTGGTCGATCTCGGAGGTGCGGACCGTCACCTGGACGCGCCATTCGCCGGGCAGCGGGAGCTGCACGCCGCTCGCGCTCCAGTGGCCGGTCTGGATCCGGTCCGGGGCGACGGGCAGCGGGCCGACGCCCTTCTCCTCCAGGGTGAGGTTCACCTTGATCTCGGGGACGTCCAGCGGCTTGCCGTTGGGGCGCTCCACGAAGAGGTGCAGGGCGTTGGCGCCGGTGCGGCCCGGGTCGAGGCTGAGCCGGACGACGCCCCGGCCGTCCACACCGCCGGTGTCGAAGGGCAGCCGGATGTCCACCGGACGGTCGGGGACCGCGGCCGAGCCGGCGGTCGTCCCGCCGGCGCGGGCGGCCTCCTCCTCGGTGCGGCCGGGTTCGGTGGAGGTGAGGACGGTGGTCACGGCGAGCAGGACGACGGCCACGGCGGCCTCGGTCAGCACCGAGCGGCGCAGCCCGGTCCGCTCCGGGTCCGCGTCCCGCGCCTTCTTCCGCCGGGCGGTGGCCATGGCGGCGCGCTGCCGCGCGAGCTGGGCGGCCCGCTCGGCATCCGGCGCCTCCTCGGGGCCCTGCTCCTCAGGCTCCTCTTCACCGGAGTCCGGATCCGCCTCGGAGTCCGCGGCGGCGGCCGTACCCGCCTCCGCACCCGCTTCCGGCTCCGTCGCCGGCTCCGCTCCGGCGGTCCGGTCCGCCAGCCGCTGGGTCCAGCGGCGGGATATCCAGGCGATGCCGACGAGCACGCCCATCAGGCCGATCTTGACCAGGAGCAGCTGCCCGTACCGGGTGCCGGTGAGGGCGGACCAGGAGCCGACCTGGCGCCAGGACTGGTAGAGGCCGGTGGCCACCAGGACGGCGACCGAGGCGAAGGCGACGCGGGAGAAGCGCTCGACCGCCGCGCGCTCCACCGAGGGCGCCCGGTAGAGGGCGACCAGCAGGGTGGTGAGCCCGCCGAGCCAGGCGGCGACGGCGAGCAGGTGCAGGATGTCGACGGGCATGGCGATGCCCGGCTGGATGCCGGTGGAGGCGTGCTCGGCCAGCGCCCAGGTGCCGGCGATGCCCGCGGCGACCACGGTGCCGCCGAGGCCCAGGCCGAAGGCGAGGTCCTTGCGCTCCTTCGGGTCGGTGCGCCGGGCGTACGCGCCGAAGAGGACGGCGACGAACAGCGCGGCGGCCCCGAGCAGGAGCAGCCGGGAGGTGAGCGCGGCCCCGGTCTTGGTCTGGAGCACGGCCTGGAGCCCGGCGAGGTCGAAGACGTCGGCGAGCTTGCCGGAGCCGGTGTAGGGGCCGCGCAGCAGCAGCATGACCAGGGTGGCGCCGGTGAGGGTGAGCCAGCCCCGGACGACGGTCTGCTGCACGGGCCGGACGCCCGCCCCGCGCGGCCAGCACAGCAGCACGAAGGCGCCGCCGCCGACGAGGACGGCGAAGCCCGCGTACGACAGATAGCGCGCGATCCCGTAGAGGGCGCCGACGATCCCCCCGCCGGGCGCCTGCTCGGGCAGGGCGACCGAGGTGGCGGAGGGGGCGCCGATGGAGAAGGTGAAGGCCCCGGCGATGGGGTGGCTGTCGGCGGAGACGGTCTGCCAGGCGACGGTGTAGGTGCCGTCCGGCAGACCGGCCCGCAGGGCCACGCCGTACTTGACGACGGCGCCGCTGCACAGGTCGATGATCTCGCCGGTGTCGGCGCGCCGGCCCGAGGGGTCGAGGACCCGGATCGAGTCGGCGCTCATCGCGACCTGTTCCGAGAAGGTGAGGCCGACCTCCTCGGGGGCGGTGGCGACCACCGCCCCGTCCTTCGGGTCGCTCCCGGTCAGCGCCGCGTGCGCGGAGGCGGGGGCGGCGCCGGCGAGGAGCACGCCCAGGAGCGTGGCCGCGAGGACCAGCATCCGGGTCAGGGCGGTGCCGAGGCGCGGGGCGGTGGGTGTCGTCACTGTGTCACTCCGTCAACGGCTCAGTGCTGCTGCGGGTTGTGGTTGGGCGCCTCGACGGGCAGCTCGACCGTGATCGGGTCGGCCTTCTCGAAGTGCAGCTCGACGCTGACCTTCTCGCCCTGCTTCGGCTTCGACTTCAGTTCCATGAACATGAGGTGGTTGCCGCCCCGGGCCAGCTTCAGCTCGCCGTTGGCGGGGATGTCGAACGCCTTCACCGCCTGCATCTTCTGGTTCTTCGTCTCGTGCATGGTGACGTCGTCCGAGAGCGGGCTGGTGACCGAGGTCAGCTTGTCGGCGGTGCCACCGGTGTTCTGGATGGTGAGGAAGCCGCCGGCCATGTCCATCACGGGCTGGGGCATGTACGCGCCGCTGACCTTCAGCTCGGGCTTTCCACTGTCGGACGAGCACCCGGTGAGCGCGAGAGCGGCGGCGAGGGCCACGGCGGCGGACAGGGCGGTGGTGCGGCGGGTCACGGGTTCTCCCCCTTGATGATCTTCGGCAGGTCCTTGGCGTAGTCGTCGACGGTGGCGTCCTCCCCGTACAGGACGTAGCCCTGGTCGGTGGTGGGGGAGAAGGCGACGACCTGGGCGCCGTGCATGGAGACGACGGTGCCGTCGGCCTCCTTCTTCGGCGGGTCGATGCCGATGCCGATCGAGCGGGCGCCCGCCTGGATCTTCGCGAAGTCGCCGGTGAGGCCGGTGAAGGACGGGTCGCCGGCCGCGGGCAGCCACTTGGCCAGCGAGGCGGCGGTGTCCCGCTCCGGGTCGGTGGTGACGAAGACGACCTGGAGCTTCTCCTGGTCGGCCTTGGGGAGCTGCTTCTTGGCGATGGCGATGTTGCTCATCGTCAGCGGGCACACGTCGGGGCAGTTGGTGTAGCCGAAGTAGATGAGAGTCGGCTTGCCCTTGGTGCGCTCGCGCAGGTCGTAGGTCTCGCCCTTGGTGTCGGTGAGGACGAGGTCGGGCTTGGTGAAGGGCCGGTCGAGGACGGTGGCGGCCCGGCCCTTCTCGGCGGTGCCGCCCTCGATCTGGACGAAGCCGGAGGAGGTGTCCTTGGTGTCGTCGCCGCCGAGGCCGACCGCGGCGGTGATGCCGAGGGCGGCGACGATCGCGACGGCGGCGACGATCAGCGGGGTGCGCCGCCCGGGGCGGCCTTCGGGGCCGTCCCCGTCGCGCCGCGAGGGGGACGTCTTCTCAGTGGACATGAGGGTTCTGTCTTTCGGAGTGCTGAGGTGCTGGCGGGGGCCGTCAGGCGGAGCGGCGGCGTCCGGCGAGGAGGCCGAAGGCGACACCGGCGACGCCGACGAGGATGCCGGCGACGCCGAGGACGCGGGCCGTGGTGTCGGTGGAGGACGCCGAGGCGGTCTCGGTGCCGGAGTGGTCGGCCCGGTCCTCGTGGCCGGCCTTCGCGTCGGCGGAGGAGGAGGCGGAGGCGCTGGGCGCGGTCGTGGTGGTGGCGGAGCCGCCGCCGTGGTGGTCCGCGCCGGCGGCCGAGAGCTTCAGGACGGGGGCCGGGTTCTGCGGCTCCTCGGCGCCCTTCTGCTCCTCGATCCAGCGCACGACCTCGTCGTTGTCGTAGGTCTGGATGGCCTTGAGGACGAGCTGGTCGGTGTCCTCCGGCAGCTGGCCGAGGGAGAGGGGGAACTGCTGGAACTGGCCGGGGCCGATCTTCGAGCCGTCCGCGGTCCAGGTGACCTTGGAGACGGCCTCGTTGATCTGCTTGCCGTGCAGCGTCAGCGGCTTGTCCAGCTTGGACTTGGTGACGACGGCCTTCCAGCCCGGGACCGGCTGCGGCATGACGGAGGCCAGCGGGTGGTCGAGCGGGAAGTTGACCTCCAGCTTCACGGTGGAGGCGTTGTCGCGCTCGTTCGGGACCTTGATGTTCACGGTCGCGTAGCCGCCCTGGGCGGCCTCGCCCTCGGGCTGCACGCTGACGTGCGCGAAGGCCGTGCCCGAGAGCAGGACGACGGAGGCGGCGGCGGTGCCGGCGGCGAGGGCGACGCGGGACAGGTTCATGGAAGACACTCCGGCTCGATGAGGGGCCCGCGGAGGGAACCCCGGAGGAGGAAGGCGGTCCGGACCGGCACACCGGGGCCACGGGCGGAGCCGGGCGGGTGGGCGCGGACGGGCGCGGTCCCGCTCCCTCGTGGAGCGGACCGCGTCAGGCTGCGAGGACGCAGGCGGCGGCCGGGGGGCCGCGGCGGATCACCGTGTGCTGGAGTGCCCCGGCCACCGGCGGCGGCGCGGAGTCGGAGGCGGTACGGGGCCGGCCGCGCGGACCGGCCGGGGCCAGCGTCGCCAGACCGGCGAGCAGGACCCGTACGAGCCGGAGCGCGGCGCGCAGCGAGCGCACCAGGGTGCTCTCGGCCAGCTCGGCGGCGCCCTGCCCGGAGAGATCGACGAGCCGGACCAGGGCGAGGTCGCCCCGGCGCAGCAGCCAGCCGGCCACCAGGGCGGCGAGCAGGTGCCCGAGGACCATCGGCAGGCTCGGCAGCAGTGCCTCGGGGGCCGCCGCGGCGGCCCCGTGCATGCCCGCGTGGGCGTGCGCGGCGGCCGGGTCGATCCCGGCGCGGTCCAGTATCCCGGCGGCGTCGCCGGGCGTCAGGGAGGCGGCGCCCGCCCCGCAGACGAGCTTGGCCGCCATGCGTACCAGGGTGTCGTCGGCCTGGGTGTCCAGGGCGAGCTGCCGCTGGCCGAGACCGAAGAGCAGATGGAGTCCGAGCTGGCCGCCCGCGAGGGCGGCGACGACGAAGCCGAGGGAGCGCTCGCGCCCGGTGAGCAGGACCGTGCACCCGAAGACGCCGAGGAATCCGGCGAGGAGGGTCCACAGGGCGATGCCCGCGCAGGCGGCGAGGGCGTGTCCCAGCGCGGACAGCACGACGCAGACCGCGGTGAACACCGCGGCCCTCAGCAGCCGTGGAGCGAGCGCGGGGGCAGACATGGCGGCCCCATCATCGCACCAGGGCACCCGCCTTCATGAGGCAGGTCCGCAAGGTCGTTCTTGCGGGTGTTCGGGAGGACATACACCGGCCTCGGGGCCCGTCACATCCGCCGAACGGGGGCTCTTGACCGGTTCGCGCGCTTACGGACGGCCGTCCCCGGCAATAGCTAGGGGTATGTCGAGCCGCTGCCGGGAGGCTGGAGCATGAGCATCTGGTGGTCACTCCATCTGCGGCGCGAGGCCGCGAGCGTGCCGCTCGCCCGGCGCCTGTTCCTCGGCACCATGGAGACGGCCGGGGTCGATCCCGACGTGTCCTACGAGCTGTCGGTGGCCCTGACCGAGGCGTGTGCCAACGCGGTCGAGCACGGCGGTGGCGCCGCCGCGGGCCGCGGCTCGGAGGCGTACCGGGTGACGGCCTTCCTCGACGGCGAGACCTGCCGGATCGAGGTCGCCGACGCCGGTCCCGGCTTCACCGGGGCACCGGCGGGCACCGCCCCGGCGGCCGGTCCGGACGCGGAGCACGGGCGCGGGCTGCGGCTGATCGAGGAGCTCTCCGACCACGTCCACTTCGGCCGCTCGGGCCGCGGCGGAGCGGTGGTCAGCTTCGACAAGATCCTCAAATGGCGGGACAGCCCGTCCCTGCTGATGGCCTGAGCGCGCGGAAGGGCCCCCCCCGGAGTCGGCGGGGGCCCTTCGCGGCGCGCGGGGTCAGCCCTTCAGGGCCGCCATCCACGCCTCGACCTCGTCGGAGCGGCGCGGCAGCTGGTCCGACAGGTTCCGGTTGCCGTCCTCGGTGACGAGGATGTCGTCCTCGATCCGGACGCCGATGCCGCGGTACTCCTCCGGCACGGTCAGGTCGTCGGCCTGGAAGTAGAGCCCGGGCTCGACGGTCAGGCACATGCCCGGCTCCAGCGTGGCGTCGACGTACGCCTCGGTGCGCGCGGCGGCGCAGTCGTGGACGTCCATGCCGAGCATGTGGCCGGTGCCGTGCAGGGTCCAGCGGCGCTGGAGGCCCAGCTCCAGGACGCGCTCGACCGGGCCCTCGACGAGGCCCCACTCGACGAGCTTCTCGGCGAGCACGCGCTGGGCGGCGTCGTGGAAGTCGCGGTAGGCGGCGCCGGGCTTCACCGCGGCGATGCCGGCCTCCTGCGCCTCGTACACGGCGTCGTAGATCTTCCGCTGGATGTCCGTGTACCGGCCGTTGATCGGCAGGGTGCGGGTGACGTCGGCGGTGTACAGCTCGGTGGTCTCGACGCCGGCGTCGAGGAGGAGCAGGTCGCCGGAGCGGACGGCGCCGTCGTTGCGGACCCAGTGGAGGGTGCAGGCGTGCGGGCCGGCGGCGCAGATGGAGCCGTAGCCGACGTCGTTGCCCTCGACGCGGGCGCGGAGGAAGAAGGTGCCCTCGATGTAGCGCTCGCTGGTCGCCTCGGCCTTGTCGAGGACCTTGACGACGTCCTCGAAGCCGCGGGCGGTGGCGGCGCACGCCTTCTCCAGCTCGGCGACCTCGAAGGCGTCCTTGACGAGACGGGCCTCGGAGAGGAAGACCCGCAGCTCCTCGTCCCGCTCGGCGGTCACCTTGTCGGTGAGGGCGGCCTCGATGCCGGCGTCGTGGCCGCGCACCGCGCGGACCGGGCCGGTGGCCTCCTTGAGGGCGGCGGCGAGCTCGCGCACGTCCTTCGCCGGGATGCCGAGCAGCTGCTCCGCCTCGGCGAGGGAGTGGCGGCGGCCGACCCACAGCTCGCCCATGCCGTCGAGCCAGAACTCGCCGTTCTCGCGGTTCGAGCGCGGCAGCAGGTAGATCGTGGCCTGGTGGCCGGTCGCGGTCGGCTCCAGGACCAGGACGCCGTCGTGGGTCTGGTCGCCGGTGAGGTACGCGTACTCGGTGGCGGCGCGGAAGCTGTACTCGGTGTCGTTCGACCGGGTCTTCAGGTTGCCGGCCGGGATCACCAGGCGCTCGCCCGGGAAGCGGGCGGAGAGCGCGGCCCGGCGCGCGGCGGTCTCGGCCGCCTGCGGGATCGGCGCGAGCCCGGTCAGCTCCGTGTCGGCCCAGCCGGACTTCATGTTCTCGGCGAGCTCGTCGGAGACGCCCGGGTACAGGCCGTTCTTCCGCTGCTTGATCGGCTCTTCGGCCTCGTCCGGGGTCTCCGGAGTGAGCTCATCGGCCACGGGTCTGCCTCCTCTTGGTACGACACTGAACCCCCTCCATCGTACGGTCGTACGGAAGGGGGCCCAGGGCCGGAGGACCTGTTACCGAGCGGTCACCGGTGCGATCAGTCGAAGCGGGCGGCGAGCAGCACCACGTCCTCGCCCTCCACGGCCGGGTCGAGCCCGTCCGGGAGGACGGTCCGCAGCACGTGGTCGGCGATCGCCCCGGGGTCGTCCCGGTCCGCGCGGGGCACGCTCGCGGCCGCCGCGTGGAGCCGGGCGAAGGCCCGGTCGATGGGATCGCCGGTACGCCGCAGCAGCCCGTCCGTGTACAGCAGCACCGTTTCTCCAGGCGCGGGGGACAGCTCCACGCTGGGCGCCTCCCAGCAGGAGAGCATCCCGAGCGGGGCGGAGAGCGAGGTCTCGACGTACTCGGTGCGGCGCTCGCCGACGAGCAGCGGCGGCGCGTGGCCGGCGCCGGCCAGGACGAGCCGGCGGCGGGCCGGTTCGGCGTAGGCGAAGAGGGCGGTGGCCGAGCGGGCCGGCTCGGTGAGCCGGAGCAGCAGCTCCAGGTCGGAGAGGACGGCGACCGGGTCCTCGCCCTCCATCACGGCGTACGCCCGCAGCGAGGCGCGCAGCCGTCCCATCGCGGCCAGGGCGCTCGGCCCTGTGCCGGAGACGGAGCCGACGGCGAGGCCGAGGGCGCCCTCGGGCAGCGGCAGGGCGTCGTACCAGTCGCCGCCGCCGCGGGGGCCGGTGCGGTGGCGGGCGGCGAGGCGGACCCCGGGGACGCGGGGGAGCCGGCTCGGGAGCAGCTCCTCGGCGACGGTGGCGACCTGGACGCGGGCGCGCTCGACCTGGAGGAGGCGGGCGAGGTGTTCGGTGGCGAAGCGGCCGTAGAGGCCGATGAGGTGGCGCTGGCGGTCGGTGGGGGCGGCCGGCTCGTCGTAGAGCCAGACGCCGGCGCCGATCCGGCCGGCCTCCTCGGTGGCGAGGGGGAGGGCGTAGCTGGCGGCGTAGCCGAGGCGGGCGGCGACCTCGCGGTGCCGGGGGTCGAGCCCCTCCTCGGTGCGTACGTCGTGGATGGCGATGGGCTCCGGGACGCGGCTCGGATCGGACGGGTCGGGGAGCCCGTCGAGGAGGCGGCCGTAGCTGGTGGCGCCGCGGGGCACGGTCTCGATGGTGCCGAGGTCGGCGTGGGCGAGGCCGAGGCCGACGGTGGCGGTGGGGCCGAGGCCGTCGGCGGGTTCGAGGACGGCCATGCCGCGGCGGGCGCCGACGAGGGCGGCTCCGGCGCCGAGGAGTTCGTGGAGGGCCTCGTCGAGGGTGGCGGTCCTGATGAGCCGCTCGGTGAGTTCGTGGAGGGTGGTGAGGTCGGAGACCCAGCCGGCCAGGCGGTCCGTGATCAGCGCGCCGGGCGCGGGGGCCGCGTCGGCCGGTGCCGCCGCGGCGGGGACGCCCGCGAGGGGCGCCTTAGTGTGCGGTGGAGCGGGAACCGTGGAATCGATTCCGGCCACTTTCGGAAGGTGCTTCGGCAGGTGTGGGGAGCTCATCTCGGTCGGCTTTCCGACCGGTGCGTTTGACGCCATGGCATCGCAAACCCCCATGTCATATTGCGCCGCTCGATGTCTCCACATGTACACGCACCCGAGGAGCGATGTCCAGCATTGTCCCCGTGGGACTTGTGGTGTCCGGGTGGCGTTCCGGGAGCTGGTGCGCAGGGGTTGAAGTGGGCTGGAAGTTGGCTGAAAATTACCCCCGGTGTGCACCATTTGCGGTCGACTGGCGTCGTTTGAAAGCGCGTCATTCTGAGCGTGCGGGGTACGTAATCGATGACAGGCAGGGGCAGTTGACAGCGCCCCGGGATCGAGAAGCGGAACCCCGGCGTCCTAGGTGCCGCAGGCCGCAGCCCCTCCCCGCGTGGCGGGGATCGTGTTCTGAACCGGCTTCGACCTGACTGTGACCCGGCCCCGTTCCGGCCGGCCCCGCCCCGGGCGGGCGACGCACCGCCGACGCTGTACGCGCTGATACGCACGGTGAAGAGATCTGCACGTGGTGTGATGTGGATTCGGCGTTCAACGGAAAGGAACGAGCGCTCATGCGCGAGATCCTCGGAAGGCGACGCAGGCTCCGGTTCCGGCGCGAGGCGAGGGCCGCACGGCAGGACGCGGCGGTCACCTTCGCGGTCCAGTGGGACTGGCCCGTCCTGCCGGGCGTGGGACTCGAGGAGCCCGCCCCTAAGACGAAGACCGCCGGCGACGGTGGCGGGCCGGTGTGCGCCTGCCCCGACCCGGACTGCGTGGTCCCCGGCGCCCACCCCTTCGACCCCGGCCTGCTCGCGGCGACCACCGACGAGCGGATGATCCGCTGGTGGTGGACCCGGCGCCCGGACGCCCCGATCGTCCTGGCCACCGGCGGCCGCGCCCCCCGCCCGGGGGGCCGCCCCGCCCCCGCGGGGGCGCCGGGCCCGCGGGGGCGCGGCCGGCTGGGGCTGGGGC
>NZ_JBHYKM010000005.1:0-35869 GCF_042741435.1 Streptomyces sp. NPDC058955
GTGGTGCCATCTATATATTTTTTATAAGACACCCCCCCCCCCCCACCACCGCCCCGCCCCCCCCCCCCCCCCTTCGCCGTACCGTCCTAGAACAGCCGCAGCTTGTCGTCCTCGATGCCGCGCAGGGCGTCGTAGTCGAGCACCACGCAGTCGATCCCGCGGTCCGTCGCGAGGACCCGCGCCTGCGGCTTGATCTCCTGGGCGGCGAAGATGCCCTTCACCGGGGCGAGGTGCGGGTCGCGGTTGAGCAGCTCCAGGTAACGGGTCAGCTGCTCGACGCCGTCGATCTCGCCGCGCCGCTTGATCTCGACCGCGACCGTGGCGCCGTCCGCGTCCCGGCAGAGGATGTCGACCGGGCCGATCGCCGTCGGGTACTCGCGGCGGACCAGCGTCCAGCCCTCGCCGAGCGTCTCGATGCGGTCGGCGAGCAGCTCCTGGAGGTGCGCCTCGACGCCGTCCTTGATCAGGCCCGGGTCCACGCCCAGTTCGTGGGACGAGTCGTGGAGGATCTCCTCCATCGTGATGATCAGTTTCTCGCCCGCTTTGTTGACCACGGTCCAGACGCCGGCCTCACCGTCGGCCCCCTCCTTCAGGGTGCACGGCGGCGACATCCAGTTGAGCGGTTTGTACGCCCGGTCGTCCGCGTGGATCGAGACGCTGCCGTCTGCCTTGATCAGGATCAGACGGGGCGCGGAGGGCAGATGGGCCGTGAGCCGGCCCGCGTAGTCCACGGAGCAACGGGCAATGACGAGACGCATGGTCGCCAACGCTACAAGAGGAGCGCCCTTCTACGCGATTCGGGCACCCGAGTGAGACGAACACCCGTCGGTTATCGGCCTGTTGTGTGCCCAATCGCCTGGTGCGGGCCGGACCGCGCGCTTACCGTGGAAGCTGGAGGTCGTCGTCCGTGCACGCTGCGTGGCGTACGTCGGCCCTCGACCCTGCCCGCACAGACCCCGTCCGCGGGGTCGCGAGAGGAGAACCCATGTCGCTCGACGTCTCACCGGCACTGTTGGAACAGGCCGAGCGAGGCGAGGTCGACGAAGCCGCCTTCGTCGACTGCGTCCGGACCTCCCTGCCCTTCGCGTGGGAGATGATCAGTTCTCTGGTGGCCCAGCTGGAGGTGGAAGGCGGCGAGTTCGCCGACAACCAGACGCCGCCGCCGAACGAGCAGGCACGTGGTCAGCTGCTGCGCGCGCTGGCGAGCGACGCGATCCGCGGGGCGCTCCAGCGTCACTTCGGGGTGCGTCTGGCCTTCCAGAACTGCCACCGGGTGGCGGTCTTCCCGCTGGACCCGGCGGTGGACGACCGGCTCGCCCGCTTCACCTCGATCCGGGGCCAGCTGCTCAACCAGTCGCCGGAACTCCGCGACTGCTGAGCCCGGCCGTCGTCACCGGGATCGGCCGGGACTCGTACGCCGCCGCTCCGCGTCGCGGGAGCCGCGAGCGGTGCGTGCCGACACGCACCGTCCCGCGGGGACGCCGGAGCGGCGGCGGGTCCCGTTCCTCAGCACAGCCGGGGAAGGACCTCGGCGCCGAGCCGCCGCAGGTTCTCCTCGGTGCCGGCGAGATCGCCGGAGCCCTCGGCGAGCAGGGCGAAGCGGGTGATGCCGGTGCGCTCCGCGGTCGCCGCCAGCCGGTCGGCCGCCAGGGCCGGGGTGCCGACCGGGTGCAGCGAGCAGAGCAGCTCGGTGTACGCCACCGGGTCCCGCATCGCCCGGTGCCGGCCGTCCACCGTCACATGCGCGTCGAGCCCCTGCTTCAGCCAGCCCGGCATCGCCTTCACCAGGGTCTCCGCCGCCTCCTGGGTGCGGTCCGCGAGCTGCACCACGCCCGCGGAGACGTGCCCGGCGCCGATCCGCGCGATCTCGTCCGGATCCCGCCCGGCCTCCCGCGCCCAGCGGGCCCAGGCCGTGACCATCTCCGCCTTGTCCTCGTCGCCGCAGTGCATGCCGAGGAGCATCGGCAGCCCGCGCTCGGCCGCCAGCCGCACGCTCTTCTGCGAGGTGCAGGCGACGACGACCTCCGGCGACGGCTCGCCGCCGATCAGCTCGCCGGCCCGGGGCACCACGGCCACCTCACGGAAGGAGAATCGTTCTCCCTCGGCGCCCACCCGGGCGTCGGCGAGCCAGCGCAGCAACAGGTCGAGCGCCTCCGGGAAGCCGCGCTCGTACGCCTCCAGACCCGCGCCGAACACCTCCAGGTCCACCCAGGGCCCGCCGCGGCCCACCCCGAGGGTGAATCTGCCGCCCGAGGCGATGTGCAGCAGCGCCGCCTGCTCGCCCAGGGCGACCGGGTGGACCGTCGGCAGCACGCTCACCGCCGTGCCGACCCGCAGCCGCCGGGTGCGGCCGAGCATCAGCGCCGCCAGCGTCACGGCCGACGGGCAGACGCCGTACGGTACGAAGTGGTGCTCGGCCAGCCAGACCGAGTCCAGGCCCGCCTCCTCGGCCACCTCGGCGGTCCGCACCGCACGGTGCAGCGCCTCTCCCTGCCCCTGGCCCGGAAACTGAGCCGCCAGAACGAATGTCCCTACGCGCATCGCCTTCTGCCTCCTCGCGGCCGACGCGTTCACTCCCCCTCGTACGGCAACAACGTCTGACACGTGCCAAAGGCAACGGCCGAACATGAAGTTCTTGCGATTTTCGGTCCGGGCCTCCTGGCCGGGGCCCCGGACGGGAGGTCGCGGCCCGTACGCTGGGGAGAACGGTCCGTGTTCCCCGACCCCGTGAGGTGTGCTGTGTCCCCGCGTCACCACCGCTCCCGCCGCTCCGCCAAGCCGGCGGCGCAGGAGGACCGCGACGACCGGTACGGCGGCTCCCAGCGCACCGAGACCTGGCAGGGCGAGGAGTGGTACGTCCGCCTCGTCGCCGGCGCCAGCTCCCCGGGCAAGCGCTACCGTTGCCCCGGCTGCGACCAGGAGATCCCGCCGGGCGCCCCGCACGTCGTCGCCTGGCCCGAGTACGGCGGCGTCGACGACCGCCGCCACTGGCACAAGGCGTGCTGGAACGCGAAGGACCGCCGCACCACCCGGGTGCAGCGGTCCCGCAACGCGCCGAAGTACTAGGGCCCAGGGCCCCGGCTCGGACCTCAGACGTCCCGGCTGTTCAGCAGCGCGTACGCGGCGCCCAGGCCCACCGCCGTGATGCCCGTCAGGGTGAACAGCGCCTCCCAGCCCGCCGGACCGCTGTCGCTGAACGGCGGCTCCGCGGCGTACAGCGCGATCATCTGCGAGGGCACCGCGTAGGTGAACAGCGCCTCCTGGACGTCCCGCAGCCCGGGCGCGAGCATGAACATGGCCGCCACCAGCGGCAGCAGCAGCACCCCGATCATCACCGTGATCGCCCCGGCCGAGTGCCGCACCAGCGCGCCCACCGCCATCGACAGCAGGCCGAGCACCGCCAGGAAGCCGGCCGCGCCGACCGTGGCCCGCGCCCACTCGGCGCCCGTCGGCTCCGCCGCGTCGACCATCGCGACCTGCGCCGTCGCCACCGCGAACGCGACCACCAGGGTCACCGTGAAGACCAGCAGGAAGAAGACGATCGCCTTCGCCGTCAGCACCCGGGACCGGCTCGGGCACGCCGTGAGCGTGGTCCGGATCATCCCCGTGCCGAACTCGGACGAGATGGTCAGCACGCCCAGCGTGATCACACAGATCGACGCCGGCAGCATCCCGAAGAAGCCCAGCGGCAGCGCCGACTGCCCGCCCATGGTGCCGCCCTCGCTCGCGGCGACCGCGGCCACGCCCAGACCGATCACCAGCATCAGCAGGACCATGGTCCCCAGCGTCCACATGGTCGACCGGACCGAGCGGATCTTCGTCCACTCCGAGGCCAGCGCGTCCCCGAGGTGCGCCCGGCGCACCGGGATGGGGGAGACGTAGCCGTACGGCGGGGGAGGCGTCGGGGTCGGCGTCGGGGCGGTCATCGGGCGTCCTCGGTGGTGTCGCTCGGCTTCTGGAGGCTCGGCTGCGGGGCCGGCTGCGGCGCGGCCGGCGCGGCCGCGGGGGGCTGCGCGGCGGCGTACGGGTTCTGTCCGGGCGGCGGCGGGGCGTACCAGCCCTGCTGCGGCACGTCCGCCGGGAGCGGCGGCTGCGGCGGCATCCCGTACCCCGGCTGCCCGGGCTGCGGCGGCGCCTGGAGGTGGGCCAGCTTGTCGTCGGTGGAGCGGTAGTCCACGGCGCCCTGCGTCAGCCGCATGTACGCCTCCTCCAGCGACGCCTGGTGCGGGGACAGCTCCCAGAGCCGTACGTCCGCCCCGTGCGCCAGGTCGCTGATCCTCGGCAGCGGCAGGCCGGTGACGCGCAGCGCCCCGTCCGGCTCGGGGAGGACCTGGCCGCCGGCCTCGACCAGCACCCGGGACAGCTTCTCCCGGGGACCGGCCTCGCCGTCCGGGGTGCGCACCCGGGCGAAGTCCGCCGAGTTCGCCGAGATGAACTGCCTCACCGGCATGTCGGCGAGGAGCTGGCCCCGGCCGATCACGATCAGATGGTCCGCGGTCAGCGCCATCTCGCTCATCAGGTGGCTGGAGACGAAGACCGTGCGGCCCTCGGCGGCCAGCTTCTTCATCAGGTTGCGGACCCAGAGGATGCCCTCCGGGTCCAGGCCGTTGACCGGCTCGTCGAAGAGCAGCACCTGCGGGTCGCCGAGCAGCGCGGCGGCGATGCCGAGCCGCTGGCCCATGCCGAGCGAGAAGCCCTTGGAGCGGTGCTTCGCCACGTCCTGGAGGCCCACCACGCCCAGCACCTCGTCCACCCGGCGGGCCGGGATGCCGGCCAGCTGGGCCAGCGACAGGAGGTGGCTGCGGGCGCTGCGGCCGCCGTGCACGGCCTTGGCGTCGAGGAGGGCGCCGACCTGCCGGGGCGCGTTCGGCAGCTGCCGGAAGGGGTGGCCGCCGATCGTCACCTGGCCGGCCGTCGGCTCGTCCAGGCCGAGGATCATGCGCATGGTGGTCGACTTGCCGGAGCCGTTCGGGCCCAGGAAGCCGGTGACGACGCCCGGCCTCACCTGGAAGGAAAGGTTGTACACGGCCGTCTTCGCGCCGTAGCGCTTGGTCAGGCCGACTGCCTCGATCATTCTCCAGCCCCATCGACAGCTCGGTGGTGTGCGATCGGGGCAGGACGGCGCGCGGCCGGAAGGCCCCCGTACGAGTCAGGAGCTTATCCAGGCGTTGACGGTTCCCGCTCCGGAGAAGCGAGACCGAAGCGAAACCTCAGGGAGAAATCCGGGGCGCGCCCCGCGGGCGCGCCCCGCCCTCAGGCGTCCCGCCGCTTCAGCACCAGGTAGCCGCCCAGCAGCGAGGCCGCCACCCAGACCAGCATGATCCCGAGCCCGCCCCAGGGGCCGTACGGCGCCTTCTCCGAGCCCAGCGCGTCCGGCACCACCTGCATGATCTTGGAGCCGGCCTGGTCGGGGAAGTACTTGGCGACCTCCTTCGCCTTCGGCACCGCCGACAGGATCTGCGAGATCAGGAAGAAGAAGGGCACCAGGATGCCGAGCGACAGCATCGAGGAGCGGAGCATCGCCGCCACGCCCATCGAGAAGACCGCGATCAGCCCCATGTAGATCCCGCCGCCGACCACCGCCCGCAGCACGTTGTCCGCGCCGATCGTCGTCCGGTGCTCGCCGAGCAGCGCCTGGCCGAGGAAGAACGACAGGAAGCTCGTCACCAGACCGACCGCCAGGGCGAGCACCCCGGCCACCGCGATCTTGGAGAAGAGGAAGGTGGCCCGCTGGGGGACGGCGGCGAGCGAGGTGCGGATCATGCCCGAGGAGTACTCGGTCCCCACCACGAGGACGCCGAAGACCACCATCGCCAGCTGGCCGAGGACCATCCCGGAGAAGCTGACGAAGGTCGGGTCGAAGGTGGCCCGCTCCAGCTCGGACAGGTCGTCGAAGCTGGAGTTCAGGACCGCGGAGAGCGCCGCGCTCATCGCCACCGTGACGATCAGCGCGCTCGCCAGGGTCCAGATCGTCGACGAGACCGTCCGGATCTTGGTCCACTCGGACTGGAGGACCGCCGGTACCGCTGCCATGGGTCAGACCCCCTCGGTGGTCGAGCCGGACCCGGGGCCCGGCCCGGGGCCCCAGCCGGAGTTCGCGCCCCACGCGGGGCCGGGCGCGGCCGGCCCGCCGCCGCCGTGCGTGTCGGTGCCGTGCGCGTGGTACTCCACGGCGCCCGCCGTCATCTGCATGAACGCCTCCTCCAGGGAGGCGCGCTGGGCGCTCAGCTCGTGCAGCGTCAGCTGGTGCGCCGCCGCCAGCTCGCCCAGCCTCTCGGTGGTGGCGCCGTCGACCTCCAGGGTCCCGTTGCCGGCCTCGACCACCACGAATCCGTCGGCGTGGAGCACATCCCGCAGCCGTTCCTGCTGCGGAGAGCGCAGCCGGACGAAACTCCGCGAATTCCGCTGGATGAAATCGGCCATGGACATGTCGGCCAGCAGTTTTCCCTGCCCGATCACGATCAGATGATCCGCCGTCAGCGCCATTTCACTCATGAGATGACTGGAGACGAAGATCGTTCTGCCTTCCGCCGCGAGCGACTTCATCAGATTGCGGATCCAGTGAATTCCCTCGGGGTCCAGACCATTGACGGGTTCGTCGAACATCAGGATCTCGGGATCGCCGAGCAGCGCCGACGCGATGCCCAGCCGCTGCCCCATGCCCAGCGAGAAGCCCTTCGACTTCTTCCGCGCCACCGCCGTCAGACCCACCAGGTCCAGCACCTCGGCCACCCGGGCCTCCGGGATCCGGTTCGACTGCGCCAGACACAGCAGGTTGTTGTACGCCGACCGGCCCCCGTGCATCGCCTTCGCGTCGAGCAGCGCCCCGATGTACTTCAGCGGCTCGGCCAGTTCGCGGTAGTGCCGGCCGTCGATCCGCACCGTCCCGCTCGTGGGGTTGTCGAGATCGAGCACCATCCGCATCGTGGTCGACTTCCCCGCCCCGTTGGGCCCCAGGAAGCCGGTGATCATGCCCGGCCGGACCTGGAAGGAGAGATGATCGACCGCCGTCTTCGTCCCGTACCGTTTCGTCAGCCCGTCAAGCTCGATCATGCGTACCAAGCTAAGGGCGCGCGAAACCCCCCGCCACCGGAGTGACGGGGGGTTCGGGGGCGCGACGGCGGGGGCCTCAGCGGGTCTGCTGGGCCGGCACGCCGGCCGAGCGCTCCTCGTCCAGCGGGGAACCGGCGGCGGCCACCGCGGCACCGGTCAGCGTGGCCAGCATCTCGCGGACGTTGGTCAGCTGCGCGTTGATGGAGTCGCGGCGGTTCGTCAGCGCGGCGAGCTCGCGCTCCGATTCCGAGCGGATCCGGTCCGCCTTGGCGTTGGCGTCGGCCACGATGTCCTCGGCCTGGCGCTGCGCGGTCTCCACCGTCTGGCGGGCCCGGCGCTCGGCGTCCGTGCGGAGCTTCTCGGCCTCCAGGCGGAGCTGCTCGGCGCGGTGCTCGATCTCGGCGAGGCGCTTCTCGGCCTTGGCCTGACGGGAGGCCAGGTCGCGCTCGGACTGCTCGCGGCGCTTGGCCAGGTTGGTCTCGAAGTCCGCGGCGGCCTGGGCGGCCTTGGCGCGGGTCTCCTCGAAGAGGGCGTCCGCCTCCTCGCGCTTCGACTGCGCGTCCTTCTGCGCCTCGGCACGCAGCGAGTTGGCCTCGCCCTGCGCCTTCTCGACGATCCGGACGCCCTCGTCCTCGGCCTTCGCCTTGCGCTCGGCCGCGAACGACTCCGCGTCGTTCCGCACCTGCTGGGCGGCCGACTCGGCCAGCTCGCGGTGCTGCTCGGCGGCGCGACGGGCCTCCTCGCGCAGGTCCTTCGCCTCCTCCTCGGCGAGACGGAGGATCTTCTCGACGCGCGCGCCGAGACCGGCGTACGACGGCTCCGCGTCGGTCACCTGCGCCTGGGCGTTCTGCGTCTCGAGGTGGAGCTCCTCGATGCGCTTCTCCAGGGAGGTGATGCGGCCCAGTGCGCTGTCACGGTCGGCGACGAGCTTGGTAATGCGGTCGTCCACCTGACCGCGGTCGTAACCACGCCGCACGAGCTCGAAGCCGAAGGGGGAGGAAGTGTCGCTCATGGGGTTCCTGTCGAATGAGACCGGTGAGGTGTTAGAGGGAATCCTAGGGGCCGAAGCGGCGTGTCATCGAGCGTATGCCCGTTTGATCTGGAGAATGTCCAGCCTTTTGAGTGGCTAGCCGTCCTGGGACTTGCCACTCGAACGAGTGGAACCCGAGGAAGCGCCCGCCTTGAGCCCGTCCTTCGTCCCCGCCGACGGAGTCTCGAAAGACTCCAACGCCTCCAGTACGTCCTGGACACGGGAGATCTCGGCATTGATGTCGGTCCGACGACGGGTCAGGGTCTCCAGCTCGCGCCGGCCCTCCTCGACCAGCCGGTCCGCCTCGGCCTCCGCCTCCACCTTGAGCCGCTCGGCCTCCGCCTTGATCCGCTCGCCCTCCGCGATCAGCGAACTCTTCTTCTGCTCCGCCTCCTTGAGCAGCGCGTCCGCCTTCCGGACGGCCGCGATGCGGACCTTGCTCGCCTCGGAACTCGCCTCCGAGACCATCTCCTTGGCCTTCTCCTCGGCCTCGGCCCGCTGCTCCTCCGCGGCCTTCACCAGCTTGTCGACGCGCTCGCCGGCCGTCTTCATCTGCTCGGCCGACTCGCGCCGCGCCCGCTCGTGCAGCTCCTCGATCTCGCCCTCGATCCGGCCGCGCAGCTCCTCGGCCCGCTCCCTTATGTCGGTCGCGTCCTTCCGCGCCCCGACCAGGAGTTCGTCCGCGTCGGTCCGCGCCTTCTCCACCAGCGCGTTGCCCTCGACGGTCGCCTCGGCGACGATCCGGTCGGCCTCCTTGCGGGCGGCGCCGACCATCGTGTCCGCCTGCGTCTCCGCCTCGGCGGTGGCGCGCAGCGCCTCCTCCCGGGCCTTGGCGATCAGCTGGTCCGCCTGCTCGGCCGCGTCCGCGCGCTTCTTCGCGCCGGCCTCGCGGGCCTCGTCCAGGGTCCGGTCCGCCTCCTCGCGGGCCTCGGAGCGCATCTGCTCGGCGGCCGCCTCGGCGTCCTCCCTGACCCGCGCCGACTCGGCACGGATCCGCTCGGCGTCCTGACGCGCCGACTCCAGCGCCTCGGCGCCCTCGGTCCGCAGCCGCTCGGCCTCCCCGGCCGCGTCCGCGATCGTCCGCTCCGCCTCGGCCCGGGCGTCGGCGGTCACCGAGTCCGCCAGCTCGCCGGCCTCGTCGGTGATCCGGCCGGCCTCCGCCGTCGCCTCGCCGACCAGGGCGTCGGCCTGCTCGGCCGCGTCCTGACGGCGCTTGTCCGCGGCCTGCCGGGCCTCGTCCAGGATCTGCTCGGCGTCGGCCAGGGCCGCGGTCCGCAGCGCCTGGGCGTGCGCCTCGCCGTCCGTCTTGACCTGCTCGGCCTCGGTCCGCAGCCGGGCCGCGTCCCGCTCGGTGGTCTCCCACAGCTCGGCCGCCTCGGCGGTGATCCGCTCGGCCTCGGCGGTGGCCTCGCCGACGAGGGTGTCGGCCTGTTCGGCGGCGTCCTGGCGGCGCTTGTCGGCGGCCTGGCGGGCCTCGTCGAGGACCCGCTCGGCCTCCGCGCCGATCCGCTCGGCCTCGGCGGTGGCCTCGCCGACGAGGGTGTCGGCCTGTTCGGCGGCGTCCTGGCGGCGCTTGTCGGCGGCCTGCCGGGCCTCGTCGAGGACCCGCTCGGCCTCCGCGCCGATCCGCTCCGCCTCGGCCGTCGCCTCGCCGACCACGCCCTCGGCCTTCTCGGCCGCCTCCGAACGGATCCGGTTGGCGTCGTCCCGGGCGTCCGCCCGGGTGCGGGCCGCGTCCTGCTCGGCCGACGCCAGCGCGTCCGTCGCCTCGGTCCGCACCCGCTGCGCGTACTCGGCGGTGTCCGTACGGAGCTTCTCCGCCTCCGCGATCGCGTCCCCGACCGTCCGCTCCGCCAGCGCCTTCGCCGCGTCGGACTCCTCCTGGGCACGCGCGCGCGTGCGGGCCGCGTCCTCCGACGCCCGCTCCCGCTCCTCGTACGCGTCGGCGCGGACCCGGTCCGCCTCCTCCTGCGCCTCGGTCCGGGTCCGCTCCGCCGCGTGCTCCGCGGCCGAGCGCAGCCCGGCGATCTCCTCCTCGGCCTGCTCGCGCAGCCCGGCGACCGAGTCGCGGACCTCCTGCGCGGTCTGTTCGGCCGCGCCGACCATCTCGGTCGCCCGCGCGTCCGCCTCCTCGACCAGGCGCTGCGCCTCGGCCTGCGCCTCCTCCACCCGCTTGCGGGCGGCGGCGAGAAGCTCCTCGGACTGCTCGCGGGCGTGCTCCCGCTCCCGGCCGGCCTCGGAACGGGCCGACTCCAGCGTCTCCTCGGCCTCCCGGCGGCGCCGGACGGCCTCCTCCTGCGCGGCGGCCAGCGCCTCGGCCGCCTCGGCGGCGACCCGCTCGGCGGCGGCCGCGGCCTCGGCCCGCACCCGGTCGGCGGTCTCCTGGGCCTCCGACCGCAGCCGCTCGGCCTCGGTCTCCGCCTCGGAGGTCAGCCGCTGCGCGGTCGCCTCGGCCTCGGCGCGGGACGCCGACGCGTCCGCGGCGGCCTCCGCCCGCAGCCGCTCGGCCTCCTGCTCGGCCTGCTCCCGCAGCACCCTGATCCGCTCGGCGCCCTCGGTCCGCAGCCGCTCGGTCTCCTCGGCGGCCTCCCGCCGGATCCGCTCGCCCTCCGCGCGGGCGTCGGTCAGCTCCTGCCCGGCCGCGGCCACCTTCGCCTCGGCGTCGGTGTGCAGCCGGGTCAGCTCCTCGGCGGCCTCGGCCCGCCGGGCCTCGGCGGCCCGCTCGGCGTCCGCGCGCAGCTCGGCGGCGGCCTTCTCGGCCGACTCCCGCACCGACTCGGCCTGCTCCTCGGACTCGGCGCGCAGCCGCTCCGCCTCGGCGCGGGTCCGCTCCAGGGTCTCCTCGGCCTGGGTCCGGAGCGTCTGGGCGCGCTCCATCGCCTCCGACTTGACCTTCTCGCTCTCCGCGCCGGCGTTGGCGCGCAGCTCGTCGGCGTCGCCCCTCGCCTTGGCCAGCAGCTCCTCGGCGGTCTTCGCCGCCTCCTCGATCTGCTGGACGGCCTCGCGGCGGGCCTCGCCGCGGATCCGCTCGCCCTCGGCGATGGCCTCGGCGCGCAGCTGCTCGGCCTCGCCGCGCAGCCGCCGCGCCTCCTCCTGGAGCTCGACGGTCTTGGCCCGGTACTCCTTGGTGTCGTCCTTCGCCGAGCCGAGCAGCTCGTCGGCCTGCTCCTCGGCGCGGGAGCGCAGCCGGTCGGCCTCGGTCTCGGCCTCGCGGCGGATCCGCTCGGCCTCCTCGGACGCCTTGCGGGTGGTCTCGGCGGCGTCCTCGGACGCCTTGCTGAGGATCTCCTCGGCGCTGCGGGCGGCCTTGGCGAGCGCGGCGGCCGAGTCCTCGGCGGCGCTGGCGCGGGCCTTCTCGGTGGCCTCGGCCAGGACCTTCTCGGAGTGCGCGGTGGCCTCGCGGAGCTTCTCCTCGGCCTCGGCCTTGAGCTGCTCCGCCTTCTCGGTGGCCTCGCCGACCAGCCGGGCGATCTCGGACTTGGCGGTGCGGGTGCGCTGCTCATTGACGGAGTCGGCGGAGGCGAGCGTCTTCGCGGCGGCGTCCTTGGCCTCCGCGAGCGCCTTGTCGGCCTCGGCGCGGGCCTGCCGCAGCTTCTCGTCGGCCTCCTGCATCCGCTGCTCGGCGGCGCGGGTCAGCTCGGTGGCCTGGCGGCGGGCCTGGTCGGTCTCGGCGACGGCGGTGGTCCGCAGCTGCTCGGCGTGGCCGGTGGCCTCCTGGGCCTGGGTGGAGGCGGTGGTCATCAGCCGCTCGGCGTCCTTGCGGGCGCGCAGCAGAATCGCTTCCGCCTCGGCGCGGGCGGCCTCCGCCTCGGCGCCGACGCGGCGGCCGGTCTCCTCGGTGAGGCGGGCGGCCTCGGCGCGGGCGGCGGTGAGCGCCTGCTCGGCCTCGGCGCGGGCCTCGTCCATCAGCCGGCGGGCCTGGGACTCGGTGCGGGCGCGCAGCTGCTCGGCCCAGGCCACGTTCTCGTTGACGTGCGCCTCGACGGTCTGGCGGCGCTCGTTCAGCTCCTGGTCGAGCTGCTGGCGGCGCTGGACGGCCTCGTTGTGCAGCTCGGCCTGGAGCCGGGCCTGGTGCTCGGCGTGCTCCTGGAGGATCCGCTGGGTCTGCGCCCGGGCCTCGCGCAGCTCCCGCTCGGCGTCCTGGCGGAGCTGTTCGGCCTGCGCCTGCGCGTTCCGCAGCAACTGCTCGGCCTGGTAGCCGATGTCCGCGCTGTCGTAGGCGGGCCGGGACGCGATGGTGCGCCGCGCCTCGTGGAGCTTGGCACGCAAGACCTCGACCTGGTATCCGAGGTCCTCGGCGTGCTGGACGGCCTTCTCTCGCTCCTTCTTCAGCCGGTCCATCTCGGCTTCGAACCGCGAGAGATGGTCGTCTTCAGCTCGGTGGCTCTCCTGGCGTTCGTAGCCCCGCACTGCGCGGTCCATCCTTCCCCGAGCTCTGCGAGCAGGGGAGACCCCAACCCGGTCGCAACTTTCCGACGAGCACCGTTCACTGGGCAGAACGGCCCCCCGGGGAATCGTGGCAGATCGGACGACCCCGACATCCCGACTACGGCGCCGCGCGAAGCGGCCCCGACCGGCCCCGGCCCGGAGTCGCCCACTCTACCGGGCCGGGAATACGGAGGTCAGTGCTCCGCTGAGGAGTGGTCAGCGGAAGCCGGTGCCGAGGTGACGAGTTCGGTCAGGACGCCGTGGCAGTCCTTGGGGTGGAGGAAGGTGATCCGGGAGCCCATCGAGCCGGTCCGGGGCTCGTCGTACAGCACCCGCACGCCCTTGGAGCGGATGGCCTCGGCGTCCCCGTCGACGTCCGCCGTGCCGAAGGCGATGTGGTGGACGCCCTCGCCGTTCTTGGCCAGCCACTTGCCGACCGCGGAGTCCTCGCGGGTGGGCTCCAGGAGCTGGAGGTAGGAGGCGCCGCCGTCGTCCGTGGCGTTGATCCTCAGCATGGCCTCGCGGACGCCCTGCTCCTCGTTGACCTCGGAGTGGTAGACCTCGAAGCCGTACGTGGCACGGTAGAACTCGACGGTCCTGTCCAGGTCGAAGCAGGCGATCCCGATGTGGTCGATACGCGTCAGCATGGCTCCAGTGCACCGCCGCGGGGTCGGTTACGCAACGTGCGCGCCGTCACACCGGCCGGGCGGTGACCCGGCGCCGCACCGCTCAGTACATTGGCGGTAAACCCTCGTTCACTCCTCATCCCAAGGGGCCGTGCCTCATGTCTGGAACGACCGGTACCACCTCAGTGATCGTCGCGGGCGCCCGCACGCCCATGGGTCGCCTGCTCGGCTCGCTCAAGTCCTTCTCGGGCGCCGACCTCGGCGGCTTCGCCATCAAGGCCGCGCTCGACCGGGCCGGCATCGGCGGCGACCAGGTGCAGTACGTGATCATGGGCCAGGTGCTCCAGGCGGGCGCCGGGCAGATCCCCGCCCGCCAGGCCGCCGTCAAGGCCGGCATCCCGATGAACGTCCCCGCCCTCACCATCAACAAGGTGTGTCTGTCGGGTCTGGACGCCATCGCCCTGGCCGACCAGCTGATCCGCGCGGGCGAGTTCGACGTGATCGTGGCCGGTGGCCAGGAGTCCATGACCAACGCCCCGCACCTGCTGCCGAAGTCCCGCGAGGGCTACAAGTACGGCGCGATCGAGATGCTCGACGCGATGGCGTACGACGGTCTGACCGACGCCTTCGAGAACATCGCCATGGGCGAGTCCACGGAGAAGCACAACACCCGCCTCGGCATCGACCGCGCCTCGCAGGACGAGATCGCCGCCCAGTCGCACCAGCGCGCCGCCGCCGCCCAGAAGAACGGCCTCTTCGAGGCCGAGATCACCCCGGTCGAGATCCCGCAGCGCAAGGGCGAGCCGGTGATCTTCTCGAAGGACGAGGGCGTCCGCGCCGAGACCACCGTCGAGTCCCTCGGCAAGCTCCGCCCGGCCTTCGCCAAGGACGGCACCATCACCGCCGGCACCTCCTCGCAGATCTCCGACGGCGCCGCCGCCGTGGTCGTGATGAGCAAGGCCAAGGCGGAGGAGCTGGGCCTGGAGTGGATCGCCGAGATCGGCGCCCACGGCAACGTGGCCGGCCCGGACAACTCGCTCCAGTCGCAGCCGTCCAACGCCATCCGGCACGCGCTCGAGAAGGACGGCCTGACCGTCGACGACCTCGACCTGATCGAGATCAACGAGGCGTTCGCCGCGGTCGCCGTGCAGTCCATGAAGGACCTCGGCGTGTCCCCGGAAAAGGTGAACGTCAACGGTGGCGCGATCGCGCTCGGTCACCCGATCGGCATGTCCGGCGCCCGCGTGGTGCTCCACCTGGCCCTGGAGCTGAAGCGGCGCGGCGGCGGCATCGGCGCGGCCGCGCTGTGCGGCGGCGGCGGTCAGGGCGACGCCCTGATCATCCGCGTGGCCGGCAAGTAAGTCAGCACCACGTCACAGGGAGAAACACGCATGGTGGACGTCCCCGCTCTGGTCGCCCAGGCACGGGAGGGCAGGCCGCGGGCCGTGGCCCGGCTGATCTCGCTCGTGGAGGGGGCGTCCCCGCAGCTGCGCGAGGTGATGGCGGCGCTGGCCCCGCTCACCGGCAACGCCTACGTGGTGGGCCTGACCGGCTCGCCCGGCGTCGGCAAGTCGACGTCGACCTCGGCGCTGGTGACCGCGTACCGCAAGGCCGGGAAGCGGGTCGGCGTGCTCGCCGTCGACCCGTCCTCGCCGTTCAGCGGCGGCGCGCTCCTCGGCGACCGGGTGCGGATGTCGGAGCACGCCTCCGACCCCGGCGTCTACATCCGCTCGATGGCCACCCGGGGCCACCTGGGCGGTCTCGCCTGGTCCGCCCCGCAGGCCATCAGGGTGCTCGACGCGGCCGGCTGCGACGTGATCCTGGTGGAGACCGTCGGCGTCGGCCAGTCCGAGGTGGAGATCGCCGGGCAGGCGGACACCTCGGTGGTGCTGCTCGCCCCGGGCATGGGCGACGGCATCCAGGCCGCCAAGGCGGGCATCCTGGAGATCGGCGACGTGTACGTGGTCAACAAGGCCGACCGGGACGGCGCCGACGCCACCGCCCGCGAGCTCAACCACATGCTGGGCCTCGGCGAGGCCCGCGGCCCGGGCGACTGGCGGCCGCCGATCGTGAAGACGGTCGCGGCGCGCGGCGAGGGCGTCGACGAGCTCGTGGAGGCCCTGGAGAAGCACCGGGCCTGGATGGAGGAGCACGGGGTCCTGGCGGAGCGCCGGAAGGCGCGCGCGGCCCGCGAGGTGGAGACCATCACCATCACGGCGCTGCGCGAGCGGATCGGCGACCTGCACGGGGACCGGCGGCTCGACGCGCTGGCCGAGCGGATCGCGACCGGCGCGCTCGACCCGTACGCGGCCTCCGACGAGCTCCTGGCGAGCCTGACCGGCAACTGAGCGGCCGGACCACGCGAATGCCCCCCCCACAGGCCCTGGCCCGCCCGGGGCCCCTGAGCGGCACCCGGGGTCGCGGCCTGCGCGGCGCCCGCGCTGGGGGCCGGCCCCCCCCCCCCCCCGCGCGCCCGCCCCCCCCCCCGCGCCCCGCGGGGGGGGGGCCCCCCTCCCGCCGCATCTCTGTCAGGTCACGGCTTGCCGCGCTTGCCGCGGAGCCGCTCGGCGACCGGCTTCAGCGTCTCGTGGAGGTCGCCGAGCGCCTCCGGGGTGAGCCGGTCGATGAAGTGGTCGCGGACCGACTCCACGTGGTGCGGGGCGACCTTGCGCATGGTCTCCATGCCGTGGTCGGTGAGGACGGCGTACAGACCGCGCCGGTCGGACTCGCAGTTCACCCGCTCGACCAGGCCGGCGTTCTCCATCCGGGTGATCTGGTGGGAGAGGCGGCTCTTGGACTGGAGGGTGGCGGTGGCGAGGTCGCTCATGCGGAGCCTGCGCTCGGCGGACTCCGAGAGGTTGACGAGGATCTCGTAGTCGTTCATGGTCAGGCCGAAGGGCTGGAGGTCCCGCTCCAGCTGGTGCGTCAGCATTCTCTGGACGTCGAGGAAGGTGCGCCACGCGCACTGCTCGGCGTCGGTGAGCCAGGGGGTGGCCGTCTCGGTGTCCATAGAGTGGATTCTACCTAAGAAGTTGAATACTTGACGAAATCTGCGGGGTGACGCTCGGCACCCACCGGGCCGGCCGCGCGCCCCGCGCGGCCGTTCGACGCGTCACGCTCCGCAGAGTACCGCTCACAGCCCGAAGCGCCGCTGCAGGTCTCCGAGCTGGCCGGGAAGGCGCGGCACCGCACCCTGCGCCGCCTGGCCGGAACCGTGCGCTCCGTGCCCGCCCGGGACTCCGGCCTGGGCCGGCGGGCCGCCGATCGCCCGCTCCGCCATCAGCAGCTCGGTCGACTGGAGCAGCACCGTGCCCGCGCCGACGAACTCGAACTGGTGCTCCTCGCCCGAGGAGCCCCCGATGCCGGTCAGGGCCCGCACGCCGCCCATCACGCCCGTCAGGTAGGCGTGGTCGTAATGGTGGCAGGGGGAGGGGCAGTCCGCCCAGCCGACCAGCGCCTGCGGGTCCACCCGCAGCGGCGGCTCCATGAAGACCACCGGCCCGTTGGAGGCGGCCACGAACTTGCCGGTGCCGATCAGCGTCACGAAGCCCGGCACGATCGACTGCTTCAGCGCCAGCGTCGGCTGGTAGGCCAGCAGGTTCCCCGAACGGATCGTCAGATTGCCCTCGTCCAGGTCGTACGAGTTCACGTCGAAGGCCCGGTCCGCGAGCAGCATCTTCCCGGTGCCCTCGGCCACCACCCAGTCGCTCGCGTGCAGCGGCGAGTGGAAGGCGGTCCGCACCAGCCGGTCGAGCCGCCCGTGCCCGATCCCGTTGAACTCGATCCGCCCGTAGTAGGCGATCATCTTCCCCTTCTGCAGGAACCAGGGGGAGCCCTTCAGCTCCACGCAGAAGGTGTACGCGTTGACGTTGTCGTCCGACGGCAGGGTGTGCGGATCGTGGATGACAGGGGTGCTCACAGCTTCTCCTCCGACGCCTGGACGTACACCGCACCGCTGCCGCTCAGCTCCAGCTGGAACGCCTCGCCGGAGCCGCGGCCCACCATGTCCCGCCAGCCCAGCGCCGTCGAGAGCTTGTTGCGGACGTCGCCGTGGTGGGCCACGTACGCCTGCGGGTCGACGTGGACCGGCCGGCCCGGCGTGATCGGCAGCTCGATCACCCCGCCGTGCGCCATGACCGCCACCGAGCCGTGGCCCTTGAGGGTCGTGGTGAACAGGCCCTGGCCGGTCACCTGGCCGCGGACCATGCCCATGACGCCGCCCTGCGAGCCCATGAACATGGTGCCCTGCTCCAGGGTGCCGTCGAAGGCGAGCAGCCGGTCCGCCTCCACGTAGAGCGTGTCGCCGGTCAGCGCGATCACCTGGATGTGGTGGCCGCCGTGCCCGAACATCACCGTGCCGTTGCCCTCGACCGTCATCAGCGGCGTCGCCTCGCCGGCCACCCGGCGGCCGATCATCGACATCAGGCCGCCCTGGCCGCCTGCCATGTTCGGCGTGAACGTGACGTCCCCGCGGTACGCGAGCATCGCGCCGCGCTGGCTGAAGAGGCGCTGACCGGGGATCACGGTCGCCTCGATCATCTTCGAGTTGATCTCACGGAACGGCACTAGACGTCACCCCCGATGGTGTTCCGCTCGCTCGGCTGCACGTACACGAGACCGTCGCCCTCGAAGCGGATCTGGAACGCCTCGCCGCCGCCCTCGCCGATCAGGGTGCGGAAGGTCACACCCGACTGGAAGTGCTGCTGGAGGTTGCCCTGGTGGGCGATGTACGCGCCCGGGTCGACCGACAGCGGGTACTGCGGGGTCACCCGGAGCACCGTCGCCGGACCGTCGGACATGATCGCCGCCTGCCCGGTGCCCTCCACCGTGGTGGTGAAGAGGCCGTTGCCGGTCGCGCCGCCGCGCAGCCCGGTGAAGGTGGTGCCGGTGCGCAGCCCCGCGTCGGTGCAGAGCAGGTTGCTCGCCTCCACCCACAGCTTGTCGCCGTGCAGCTGGACGAGGTTGATCTCGGAGGCCCGGTCGGCGAACCAGCAGGTCCCCTGGCCCCTGACCTCCATCACCTCCATCTGTTCCCCGGTCAGCCGCCGGGTGACCATGCCGCGCAGGCCCTCCCCGCCGCCGCTCATCTTCTTGAACGCCATCTGCCCGTCGTAGGCGACCATCGAGCCGTTCTTCGCCTTGACGGCGTCGCCGGTCATCGTCACGGCGAGCACCTTGCTGCCTTGGAGTCGGAACGTAGCCACGGGCCGAAGGTAGCGGGGACCCGGATAAAGAGACAGCAAAGTCGGCGTGCACAATGGATCCGCCCGCCCTTGTGCATCCGTTCACAAGATCCGCTCGGCAGCCTGCTCATCGGCTCGAACGAAGGTGACCCCTCCGTGGACCTCAAGACCGCTTCCTCGCTCCACCGCCTCCGGCTCGTCTCCGCACCCGAGGCCGTCTCGTTCCTGCTCCTGCTGGTCTGCTCGGTGCTGAAGCGGACCACGGACTTCAACGCGGTGCCGGTCATGGGCGCCGTCCACGGTGTGCTCTTCGTGCTGTACGTGCTCTTCTGGCTGGACGCCTGGAACCGCACCAAGTGGAGCTTCGGCACCGCGGCGGTCTACTTCGTCCTCTCCGTCCTGCCCTTCGGCGGCTTCTTCGCCGACCGCAGGCTGAAGGCCGAGGCCGAGGCGGCCGTCCTCGCCTCCCGGGGCGCCGCCGAGGCCGCCGAGGGCGCGGTGAAGGCGTGATCGTCGCGTTCTCCGTCACCCCGCTCGGTGTCGGCGAGGAGGTCGGCGAGTACGTCGCCGACGCCGTCCGGGTGGTCCGCGAGTCCGGCCTGCCGAACCGCACCGACGCGATGTTCACCAGCGTCGAGGGGGAGTGGGACGAGGTGATGGACGTGGTGAGGCGGGCGGTCGCCGCCGTCGAGGCCCGCGCCCCGCGCGTCTCCCTCGTCCTCAAGGCCGACATCCGGCCCGGCGTCACCGACGGCCTCACCGCCAAGGTCGAGACGGTCGAGCGTCACCTGGGCGCCTGAGCCCCGCCGCACCCCGAGCCCCCGGCCCTCTGGCCGGGGGCTTCTTGCTGGCCGAAGGGGGTTTGAGCGGCTGCTCAACATCGGCTACCGTCCTCCTTGAGCGATCGCTCAAGACGGGGCTGGGGCGGCCCCCGTTTCCGGCCGTCGCCGGCACCGGTGTCTCCGCGGGGGAGCGCCACCGGGGCCGGCGGCGCGCCGCGCACGCGAGGAGGGGCGGGATGGCGCAGGACGCCAAGGGGCGGGAGACCCGCGAGAAGCTGCTCGACGGGGCGCTGCGGTCGCTCGTCGAGCACGGGATCACCGGCACCTCGGCCCGGTCCGTCGCCGCCGCCGCGGGGGTCAACCAGGCGCTGGTCTTCTACCACTTCGGCTCCGTCGACGAGCTGCTCGCCGCCGCCTGCCGGCGCGGGGCCGAGCAGCGGGTGGCCCGGCACCGCGACCGGCTCCGGGCCGTCACCAGCCTCAATGAGCTGCTCGCCTTCGGCCGCGGGATGCACGAGGAGGAGCGGGACGCCGGGCACGTCGCCGTCCTCGCCCAGCTGCTCGCCGGCGCCCAGAGCCACCCCCGGCTGGCGCCCGCCACCGCCGCCGGGCTCGACCTGTGGATCGAGGAGATCGAGGCCGTGCTGCGGCGGGTGCTCGCCGGCACCCCGCTGGACGGCTTCGCCGACCCCGCCGGACTGGCCCGGGCCGTCGCCGCCTCCTTCGTCGGGCTCGAACTCTACGAGGGCGTCGACCCGGAGGGCGCCGAAGCCGCCCTCACCGCGCTGGAGCAACTGGGCGCGCTGCTCGCCGCGGTGGAGGAGCTGAACCCGGTGGCGCGGAAGGCGGTCGCCTACACGCTGCGTCGATCGGGTGGACGCGGGCGCTAGAACGCCCTCACTCGGAGTACTCCAGTCGACACGCCGGATGATGTCCCTTTTCGTGGGGATATCGACCCGATCGACGACAGCTGGAGGCACCGTGCGGCCGGGAGGCTACGACTACGACACCTACAGCCGACTCGCCGGTCCCCTCACGGAACCGGACACGGCGCAGTACCAGGTGCAGTACACGAGTCTGCTCTCGAAGGAGCCGCACCGAATACGAGCCGTCCTCCTCATGGCCCTCGCGCCGCTGCTCTCCGCGGTGCTGCTGGCCTATCTGGTCTGGCCCAGCCACTGGACCGTCCGCGAGGGCGACGACACCTGGCGGGTGCCGTACGACACGGTGATGCTCGTGTCGATCGGCCTCATCTGCCTCTTCATGCTGGTGAACGTCACCTCGATCGCCCACGCCACCATGGTGGCCCGCGACCCCGTCCCGGTGTACCCCGCGAAGGGCACCCGGGTCGCCTTCCTCACCACGTACGTGCCCGGCAAGGAACCCCTCGCCATGGTGCGCGGCACCCTGGAGGCCGCCGTCCGCATGCGGCACGACGGCACCCTGCACGTCTGGCTCCTCGACGAGGGCGACTCCGACGAGGCCAAGGCCCTCTGCGCCGAACTCGGCGTCCGGCACTTCACCCGGGCCGGCGTGCCCGAGTGGAACCGCCGGAAGGGCCCGCACAAGGCGAAGACCAAGCACGGCAACTACAACGCCTGGCTCGCCATGCACGGCGACGCCTACGACTACTTCGCCTCGGTCGACACCGACCACGTCCCGCTCCCCAACTTCCTGGAGCGGATGCTCGGCTACTTCCGCGACCCCGACGTCGCCTTCGTCGTCGGACCGCAGGTCTACGGCAACTACACCGGCGCCGTCACCAAGGCCGCCGAGTCCCAGCAGTTCCTCTTCCACGCGCTCATCCAGCGTGCCGGGAACCGCTACCGCGCCCCCATGTTCGTCGGCACCAACAACGTCGTCCGGATCGCCGCCCTCAAGCAGATCGGCGGCCTGTACGACTCCATCACCGAGGACATGGCCACCGGCTTCGAGCTGCACCGCCGCAAGAACCCGGCCACCGGCCGCCGCTGGCGCTCCGTCTACACCCCCGACGTCCTCGCCGTCGGCGAGGGCCCCGAGTCCTGGACGGACTTCTTCACCCAGCAGCTCCGCTGGTCCCGGGGGACGTACGAGACGATCATCAAGCAGTACTGGAAGGCGCCGTTCAGCATGCCGCCCGGCCGCCTCCTCAACTACACGCTGATGCTCGTCTACTACCCGATGACGGCCGTCAACTGGCTGCTCGGCATCCTCAGCTGCGTCCTCTACCTGTGGCTCGGCGCCTCCGGCACCCAGGTCTCCTCCCAGGTCTGGCTCATGATCTACAGCGACGCCGTCGCCCTCCAGATCGGCCTCTACCTCTGGAACCGCCGCCACAACGTCTCCCCGCACGAACCCGAGGGCTCCGGCGGCCTCGCCGGCATGGTGATGTCCGCGCTCTCCGCGCCCATCTACCTGAAGTCCCTCGGCTCCGCGCTGCTGCGCACCCGCGGCCGCTTCGTCGTCACCCCCAAGGGCGGCGCCGCCAGCCCCGACCGGGTCCTCACCTTCCGCATCCACCTCTACTGGGCGGTCGTCCTGGTGGCGTCCCTGGTGGCCTCGGTCCGCTTCGACCACACCCACGCGGCCATGCGCACCTGGGCGGTCCTCGCGCTCGTCATCGCGCTCGCCCCGGTCACCGTCTGGGTCTGGACCCTGCTGCGCGACCGGCGCGCCCGCACCGTCCGCGAGCGGGCCCGCACCCGGACCCGCGACCGCCGCCTCGCCCTCGCCCGGAAGGGGATCGAGCTGCGCACCGTACCGCCGCTGCCGCAGTTCCCGCCCCTGCCCCCGCACCCGCCCGCCACCACCGCGCCCACGACGACCGGAGGGAACTGATCCATGGCCTACCGGCCGTCCAAGAAGTTCAAGAAGACCCTGCTCGGCAGCGGCGCCGTCGTCGTCCTCGCGGCGCTCAACGCGCCCGCCGCCGTCTCCTTCGCCTCGGAGAAGTACCACGCCTACAAGATCGCCCAGCCCGGCTACAAGAAGAAGTACGGCTCCTGGGGCGGCGTCTCCGTCCCCGACGGGGCCCGGATCAACGCCATCCACGCCGCCCTGCTGCACACCGGCAAGGTGCTGCTGATCGCCGGCTCCGGCAACAACCAGAAGAACTTCGACGCCGGGACCTTCGACACCGTCCTGTGGGACCCGGTGAAGAACACCTTCAAGAAGATCCCGACCCCCGAGGACTTCTTCTGCGCCGGCCACAGCCAGCTCCCCGACGGGCGGCTCCTGGTGGCCGGCGGCACCGCCCGCTACGAGGTCCTCGACGGCGGGGTCAAGAAGGCCGGCGGCGGGATGCGGGTGAAGAACGAGAGCCCCGACAGGGCCGTCACCCTGAAGAAGGGCACCCTCTTCCGCTCCCCGTCCGGGGTCGAGTACGTCACCACCACCGACGTCACCGTGCCGAAGGCGAAGCGCGAGTTCGAGATCTCGTACTTCAAGAGCGGCCAGATGAAGCCGTGGAAGACCAAGGTGACCGCGGCCGAGGCCCGCGTCTTCGTCGAGGCCGTCGAGGAGGGCCCGCAGGGCCTCACCACCGAGGCCGCCCAGTACGAGGTCGTCGGCCTCAAGGGCGAGCAGGCCGACAACGTCTACGGCCTCGCCCAGAAGCTCACCACCGAGAAGCAGGACTTCCAGGGCATCAAGGCCGCCTACGAGTTCGACCCCAAGGCGGAGAAGTACATCCCGGTCGCCCCGATGAAGGACGCCCGCTGGTACCCCACCCTGGTCGGCCTCCAGGACGGCAAGGTCCTCGCCGTCTCCGGGCTGAACGACGTCGGCGACGTCGTCCCCGGCGACAACGAGATCTACGACCCCGTCACCAAGAAGTGGACCAAGGGCCCCTTCCGCTACTTCCCCACCTACCCCTCGCTCTTCCTCACCAAGGGCGGCAAGCTCCTCTACACCGGCTCCAACGCCGGCTACGGGCCCGCCGAGAAGGGCCGCGCGCCGGGCCTGTGGGACCTGAAGACCAACAAGTTCACCACCCTGCCCGGGCTTACCGACCCCGACCAGCTGGAGACCTCCGCCTCCCTGATCCTGCCCCCGGCGCAGGCCCAGAAGGTCATGGTGCTCGGCGGCGGCGGGGTCGGCGAGTCCGCCAAGTCCACCGCCCGCACCTCCATCGTCGACCTGAACGCCGACAGCCCGACCTTCCGGGACGGCCCCGCCCTCCCGCAGGGCACCCGCTACCTCAGCAGCGTGCTGCTCCCCGACGACACCGTCTTCACCACCGGCGGCTCCCGCGACTACCGCGGCCGCGGCGGCAGCGACATCCTCAAGGCCCAGTTCTACGACCCCGCCGCCAACGCCTTCGCGGCCGCCGCCGACCCCATGGTCGGCCGCAACTACCACTCGGAGGCGCTGCTGCTGCCCGACGGCCGGGTCGCCACCTTCGGCTCCGACCCGCTCTTCGACGACAAGGACAACACCAAGCTCGGCACCTTCGAGCAGCGCGTCGAGGTCTTCACCCCGCCCTACCTGCACAAGGCCGGCCCCGACCGGCCGGCCCTCGGCGAGGGGCCGCGGGAGCTGGACCGGAACGGCCGCGCCACCTTCAAGACCAAGGACGCCGGCCGGATCGCCAAGGCCCGCCTGATGCGGCCCAGCGCCGTCACCCACACCACCGACGTCGAACAGCGCTCGGTGGCCCTGGAGCTGACCAGGGGCAAGGACGGGCTCACCGTCACCGTGGACGCCCCCGAGGACCGCACCCTCGTGCCGCCCGGCTGGTACATGCTCTTCGTCACCGACGACGCCGGCATCCCCTCGGAGGCCAAGTGGGTCCAGGTGAAGGGGGACTGACGGAAGATCAGGACTGCGCGCGACGGGCCAGGCCGAGCGCGTAGTCCGGCCACCAGGTCCCCGCGGCCGGGCCGCCCCGGCACTGCCCGTCCGAATCGCCCGGACGCTTGATCCACAGATACGCGTCCACCAGCGCGTCCCCGGTCCGGTCCGTCGGCGGCACGCCGAGCGACCGGCCCGGGGGATTGCACCACGCCTCCGCCCGGTCGCCCGGGAGGGGGCCGGCGCCGTTCCGGCTCGTGTCGATCGTGAAGTGCATCCCGCCGAGCAGCCCCGACAGGGTCGCCCCGAAGTCCCGCACCGCCGCGTTGGTCTGGAAGTTCGACACGTTCAGCGAGAAGCCGTCCGCGCGGGAGATCCCGGCCCGCCGCAGCGGCTCCACCAGCTTCCCCGGATCGTCGATCCACGCCGGGTTCCCCGCGTCCAGGTAGACCCGGGTCCCCGGCTGCCGCTTCAGCCGCTCGATCGCCTCCGTCAGCAGCTGCGACCGCTCCTCGTGGTACTGCGCCGGCGTGCAGCCGTCCACCATGTGCGGCACCGCGTCCGGCTCCAGCACCACCACCGCCGAGGCGTCCCCGATCGCCGACGCGAAGGCGTCCACCCACGCCCGGTACGCCTGCCCGTCGCGCGCCCCGCCCGCCGAGTACATGCCGCAGTCCCGGTGCGGGATGTTGTACGCCACGAAGACCGCCGTCCGGTTCTCGGCCGTCGCCCCGCGCACCGCCCGCAGGATCTCCGGCACCGGGTCGTCCCCGGCCGGCCAGTCCGCGACCGGCTGCTCCGAGATCCGCTTCAGCACCCGGGCGTCGTCGGCGCGGCCCTGCGCCTCGTACTGCCGCACCTGCTTCGCCGCGTCGCTCTCCGGGTCCACCCAGAACGGCGAACCGCCGGTGGGCGCCGGGGCCTCGCCCTTCGTCGCGGCGGGCGGGCCGACGGGGGAGGGCGCGGGCCCGTCGGAGGAGCATCCGCCGCCGGTCAGCAGCAGGACGGTCGCGAGGGCGAAGGCGGTGGCGGTGGTACGGCGGGACATCCGGCCCCCAGGGTCGGCAGCACAGGGGAGTGGCGGTGGCGGAACCAATGGGACGTATCGTGACATGACGGTCAGTCGGCGTCCGGCTGCGACACCGCGATCCCCAGCGGCGTCCGCTCGTACAGCACCTGGTGGCCGTAACGGCGCGAGGTCAGCAGCCCCGCGTCCCGCAGCACCGACAGGTGCGCCGAGACCGACGACGGCGCCCGCCCCAGCCGGTGCGCCAGCGCCGTCGTCCCCATCGGCTCGTCCAGCGCGCACAGCACGTCCGCCCGCACCGCGCCGAGCAGCCGGGCCAGGGCCCCCGGCGTCCGCTCCCGCGACTCCGTCCACAGCCCGCCGACGCCGCGCACCGGATAGACCACCGTCGGCTGCCACGGCTCGTCGAAACCGCTCACCACCTCCGGCCAGATGAACACCGACGGCATCAGCACCAGGCCCTGCCCGCCCAGCGCCCGCACGTGCTCGCCGCGGTAGTCGCCCACCTCCAGGACCGCCGTCACCGGATCCCAGGAGAAGGACGGGTGCAGCTCGCCGAGCAGCCGCTCCAGACCGCCCTCCGCGAGCCGCCGCGAGTGATGGGCGACGTCCGCTTCGAGCAGCGCCCGCAGCCGGGGCCAGTGCGGGGCGATCAGCGCCTCCCAGGCGGCCTCCAGCAGGCCGGCCAGCCGCGCCACCGCCCCGGCGGGGTCGGCGAGCAGCCGCCGCCCCTCCGCGCTCTCCGCCGCCCCCGGCGTACAGGCCAGCGCCCGCGCGAGATCCGGCCCGACCAGCGCCGGATCGACCGCCCGTACGGCCGCGAGCTCCTCCTCGAAGGAGGCGGCGGGCCCCAGCGGCGGCGGGTACAGGAAGTCCGGCGAGTGCCCCCGCAGCGGCATCAGCAGCTGGAGCGGCGCCAGGTCCAGCTCCCGCGCGGCGCCGGAGATCCGCCGCAGCCACGGCAGGTGGTACCCCTGCTGCCGGGGCCGCGCGAGCACCCGCACGGCCGACTGCGTCTCCCACAGCGGCGACACGGCGAACCGGATCCGCAGCGGATCGGCTTCGCCGAAGACCAGGTGGTACGGCATCCCACCCCCAAGATTCGGCTGGAGCCGAAAGTCTAGGGCGCCGCCCGCCCGCGCGGCAGGCTGCGCCCATGCCCCGAAACACCCCCGCGCCCGAGACCGCGCCCGCCGCCGGCGCCGCGCCCCGGGCCGAGCCCGCCGCGAGCGCCGCCCCCGCCGTCGGAACCGAGCCCGCGCCCGCTCCCGCTCCCGCCGTCCCGCCCGGATATCTCGCCGTCTTCCGCGTGCGGGAGTTCCGGTGGGTGTTCGGGGCCCATCTGCTCTCGCTGCTCGGGCTCGTCGTCAGCGAGATCGCGCTCACCGTGCTCGTCTACGACCTCACCCGGTCCCCGCTCCTGTCCTCCCTCACCTTCGCCCTCGGCTTCCTGCCCTACCTCCTCGGCGGCACCCTCCTCGCCGGTCTCGCCGACCGGCATCCGCCCCGCCGGGTGCTCGTCGTCTGCGACCTGGTCTGCGCCGCCGCCGTCGCGCTGATGGTGCTGCCCGCCACCCCCGTCGCCGGACTCCTCGTCCTGCGCTGCGCCGTCGCCGCCGTCGCCCCCGTCTTCCAGGGGACCCGGATGGCGACGCTCGCCGACATCCTCGGCGACGGGGACCTCTTCGTGCTCGGCCGCTCCCTCCTGCGGATCGTCTCCCAGTCCGCGCTGCTCGCCGGCTTCGGCGTCGGCGGCGTCCTCCTCACCGTCGTGCCCGCCCGCGGCGCCATCGCCCTCACCGCCGGCACCTTCCTCCTCTCCGCCCTCCTGCTGCGCCTCGGCACCGCCCGCCGCCCCGCCCGCGCCGCGGACCGGCGCGAGGGGCTCGGCGCCACCTGGTCCCTGCTGCGCGACCGGCGGATCCGCGCCCTGATGCTGCTCTTCTGGGTGCCGCCGCTCTTCGTCGTCGTCCCCGAGGCCCTCGCCGCCCCCTACGCCGACGAGCTCGGCGTCTCCACCGCCGCCCTCGGCCTCCTCATGTGCGCCATGCCCGTCGGCACCATCGCCGGCGAGCTCCTGGCCGGCGCCGTCCTGCGCCCCGCCACCCGCTCCCGGCTCGTCGCCCCGCTCCTCCTCGCCGGCTTCCTCCCCTTCCTCCTCTACGCGCTCCGCCCCGGCCCCGCCCTCGCCGCGCTCGCCCTCGTGCTGGCCGGCGCCGCCGGCGCGTACACCCTCGGCCTCGACGCCTGGTTCGTCGCCGCCGTCCCGGAGGAGCGGCGGGGGAGGGCCATGACCCTGATGACGGCCGGGATGATGACCGTCCAGGGGCTCGGCATGGCCGGCGCGGGGCTCGTCGCCGAGTTCGTGCCCGTCCACGTGACCGTCGCCGGCGCCGGAGCGCTCGCCACCGTGGCCGTCGCCGCCCTGCTGGCCGAGACCCGGGCGTCGGGCGGCCGAAAGGTGAGACGGGGCTGACCGCCATATGACCAGTCGGTAAGGTCGACGCGTGCCGAAGCCGCTCAGTCTCCCCTTCGACCCCATCGCCCGAGCCGACGAACTCTGGCAGAAGCGCTGGGGTCCGGTCCCCTCGATGGCCGCGATCACCTCGATCATGCGCGCCCACCAGATCCTGCTGGCCGAGGTCGACGCCGTGGTCAAGCCGTACGGGCTGACCTTCGCCCGCTACGAGGCCCTGGTGCTGCTCACCTTCTCCAAGGCGGGCGAGCTGCCGATGTCGAAGATCGGCGAGCGGCTGATGGTCCACCCCACCTCGGTGACGAACACGGTGGACCGCCTGGTGAAGTCCGGCCTCGTCGACAAGCGCCCCAACCCCAACGACGGGCGCGGCACCCTCGCCTCCATCACCGAGAAGGGCCGCGAGGTGGTCGAGTCCGCCACCCGCGACCTGATGGACATGGAGTTCGGCCTGGGGGCGTACGACGCCGAGGAGTGCGCCGAGATCTTCGCCCTGCTGCGCCCCCTGCGGGTCGCGGCGCACGACTTCGACGAGGGCTGACCCCAGCGAAGATCGCCCGGAACGGGCGGTTACGCTCGACGGCATGAAATCCAGCGTGCTGACCCGCTACCGCGTCATGGCGTACGTGACCGCCGTCATGCTGCTCGTCCTCTGCGGCTGCATGGTCGCCAAGTACGGCTTCGACACCGGCGAGGACCTGACCTTCGCGGTCTCCCAGCTGCACGGTGTCCTGTACATCGTCTACCTGGTCTTCGCCTTCGACCTGGGCTCCAAGGCCCGCTGGTCGTTCGGCAAGATCGTGTGGGTGCTGCTCTCCGGCACGATCCCCTTCGCCGCCTTCTTCGTCGAGCGCAAGGTCGTCGCCGAGGTGAAGCCGCTGGTCAGCGGCGCGCAGCCGGTTCCCGCGAACGCCTGACACCCACCCCCGTACAGATGTGCGGGGGTGTGGCATCGACATTTACTAGGACGTCCTAGTAAATTCGAAGGCATGGACGCTGACGCCATCGAGGAAGGCCGCCGTCGCTGGCAGGCCCGTTACGACAAGGCCCGCAAGCGCGACGCGGACTTCACCACGCTCTCCGGGGACCCGGTCGAGCCGGTCTACGGGCCCCGGCCCGGGGACACCTACGAGGGGTTCGAGCGCATCGGCTGGCCCGGCGAGTACCCCTTCACCCGGGGACTCCACCCCACCGGCTACCGGGGCCGCACCTGGACCATCCGCCAGTTCGCCGGCTTCGGCAACGCCGAGCAGACCAACGAGCGGTACAAGATGATCCTGGCCGCCGGCGGCGGCGGGCTCTCGGTCGCCTTCGACATGCCCACCCTCATGGGCCGCGACTCCGACGACCCCCGCTCCCTCGGCGAGGTCGGCCACTGCGGCGTCGCCATCGACTCCGCCGCCGACATGGAGGTCCTCTTCAAGGACATCCCGCTCGGCGACGTCACCACCTCGATGACGATCTCGGGCCCCGCCGTCCCCGTCTTCTGCATGTACCTGGTCGCCGCCGAGCGCCAGGGCGTCGATCCGGCCGTGCTCAACGGCACGCTCCAGACCGACATCTTCAAGGAGTACATCGCGCAGAAGGAGTGGCTCTTCCCGCCCGAGCCGCACCTGCGCCTCATCGGCGACCTGATGGAGCACTGCGCCGCCGGCATCCCCGCGTACAAGCCGCTCTCCGTCTCCGGCTACCACATCCGCGAGGCCGGGGCCACGGCCGCGCAGGAGCTGGCGTACACCCTCGCCGACGGCTTCGGCTACGTCGAGCTCGGCCTCTCCCGCGGCCTCGACGTGGACGTCTTCGCCCCCGGCCTCTCCTTCTTCTTCGACGCCCACCTCGACTTCTTCGAGGAGATCGCCAAGTTCCGCGCCGCCCGCCGGATCTGGGCCCGCTGGATGAAGGAGGTGTACGGCGCCAAGACCGACAAGGCGCAGTGGCTCCGCTTCCACACCCAGACCGCCGGTGTCTCCCTCACTGCCCAGCAGCCGTACAACAACGTCGTGCGGACCGCGGTCGAGGCCCTCTCCGCCGTCCTCGGCGGCACCAACTCCCTCCACACCAACGCCCTCGACGAGACCCTCGCGCTCCCCAGCGAGCAGGCCGCCGAGATCGCCCTGCGCACCCAGCAGGTGCTGATGGAGGAGACCGGCGTCGCCAACGTGGCCGACCCGCTGGGCGGCTCCTGGTACGTCGAGCAGCTCACCGACCGCATCGAGGCGGACGCCGAGAAGATCTTCGACCAGATCAAGGAGCGCGGCCTGCGCGCCCACCCGGACGGGCAGCACCCGATCGGCCCGATCACCTCCGGCATCCTGCGCGGCATCGAGGACGGCTGGTTCACCGGCGAGATCGCCGAGTCCGCCTTCCGCTACCAGCAGGCCCTGGAGAAGGGCGAGAAGCGCGTCGTCGGCGTCAACGTCCACCACGGCTCGGTCACCGGCGACCTGGAGATCCTGCGGGTCAGCCACGAGGTCGAGTGGGAGCAGGTCCGGGTGCTCGGCGAGCGGAAGGGCCGGCGCGACGAGGCGAAGGTCCGCGCCTCCCTCGACGCCATGCTGGCGGCGGCCCGGGACGGCTCCAACATGATCCCGCCGATGCTCGACGCGGTCCGCGCCGAGGCCACCCTGGGCGAGATCTGCGACGTGCTCCGCGACGAGTGGGGCGTGTACGTGGAGCCCGCCGGCTTCTGAGCCGGTACGGCGACAGCGCGAAGGGCCGGTACGGGACTCCGTACCGGCCCTTCGGCCGTGCGCGTCAGCGGACCGGGCCCAGCACCTTCGTCGGGGTGATCCGGAGCGTCACCCGGACCTCCTCCGGCGGCAGTTCCAGGTACTCCCGCCCGGCGCCGGGGCCCTCGTACTTCTCCGCCAGCGCCACCGCAAGGGCCCGGCCCTCGTCCTCGGTGACCGTGGCCGTGCCACGTATCTCCGAGTAGCGGTCGGGGTCGTGGCGGTCGAGGACGAGGAGGGAGACCCGGGCGTCGGCCCGGATGTTCTTGACCTTGCGGCGGCCGTCCTGGCTGGAGATCAGCACGTCGTCGCCGTCCCGGCCCACCCACACCACCGAGGTCTGCGGGGAGCCGTCGGGCTGGATCGTGGACAGGACGGCGTGGTTCACGTCGTCGAGCAGGGCGCGCACCGCCGCGGAGAGCGGGTTGTCCGTACGGTTGATCATGCGGGCACGCTATCCGAGCAGCGCCACCGCGCCCAGGCCCCCCACCAGCAGGGCGGAGAGCCGTGCCACCCACTGGCCGTCCACCGGCTCGGCGCTCACCAGCGCGCGGTGCACCACCGCGCCGGCGACCACGTCGAAGATCAGGTCGTCGGTCGCGTCCACGGCCACCGGGTCGCGGTCGGCGGGCAGTTCGCCGCGCTCCTGCGCCCGCCGCCGGCCGTCCAGGACCAGCCGCTTCTGGCGCTCCACGATCGAGGTGCGGATCCGCTCGCGCAGCGGCACGTCCCGGGTCGACTCGGCGACGACGGCCATCAGCGCGGTCTTGGTCTCCGGGCGCTCCAGGAGGGCGGCGAACTGGAGGACCACGTGCTCGATGTCGGCCTGGAGGGAACCCAGGTCGGGCAGTTCGAGTTCGTCGAAGAGGACGGCGACGGCGTCGACGACCAGTTCGTTCTTGTTGGCCCAGCGTCGGTACAGGGTGGTCTTGGCGACCCCGGCCCGGCCGGCGACGTCGCCCATGGTGAGTTTCGACCAGCCCAGTTCCACCAGGGCCGCGCGGGTCGCCTCCAGGATGGCCGCGTCGGCCTCGGTGGAGCGGGGGCGGCCGGTTCGGGGGGTGGTGCGGCTACACATGAACGACGACCATACTCGCCGGTAGGTACGGCGCCAGAGGCCCGTCGTGTGAGGCAGTTCACGGCGCGAGGCTCCCCCCGACCCGGCGCCGGCCATTACGCTACGACCCGTAGCGAAAGGCATTGAGCGGCCTGAGCGACAACCATGCAGGACCGCCGGGTGGGGACCCGGCGGGAACGGGCGCCCTCGGCGGAGGGCGCTGTTCAGCCATGGCTTACCGGTTCCGCGCGCGGAAGGGGGAGGATGTACTCATGCAGCCCCGAAACATGTCCATGAGCGGCGTCGTCGACCTCGCCGCGGTGAAGGCGGCCGGAGAGGCCAAGGCGAAGGCGGAGCAGGCGCGCGCCGAGGCGGCGCGCCACGGCGGACCCGCGGCGGTGCCGCCCTCCGCCCTCGTGATCGACGTCGACGAGGCGGGCTTCGAGCGCGATGTGCTCCAGCGTTCCGCCGAGGTCCCGGTCGTCCTCGACTTCTGGGCCGAGTGGTGCGAGCCGTGCAAGCAGCTGGGTCCGCTCCTGGAGCGGCTGGCCGTGGAGTACGACGGCCGTTTCCTGCTCGCGAAGATCGACGTCGACGCCAACCAGATGCTGATGCAGCAGTTCGGCATCCAGGGAATTCCGGCCGTTTTCGCGGTCGTCGCCGGCCAGGCCCTGCCCCTCTTCCAGGGTGCGGTGCCGGAGGCCCAGATCCGCGAGACCCTCGACCAGCTGATCCAGGTCGGCGAGGAGCGCTTCGGTCTCACCGGCCTCACCGTGGACCAGGACGCGGCCGGTTCCGCGGCCGCCCGCCCGGTCGCCGGTCCCTACGACGCCCTCCTGGAGGCGGCCATGTCCGCCCTGGACGCGGGCGATCTGGCCGGCGCGGTGCAGGCGTACAAGAACGTGCTGGCCGACGACCCCGGGCACCCCGAGGCCAAGCTGGGCCTCGCCCAGGCCGAGCTGCTGCACCGGGTGCAGGGCATGGACCCGCAGACGGTGCGGAAGAACGCGGCGGACAATCCGACGGACGTCGAGGCGCAGATCGCCGCCGCCGACCTGGACCTGGCGGGAGGTCACGTGCAGGACGCCTTCGGGCGGCTGGTCGACACGGTCGGCCGGACCTTCGGCGACGACCGGAACACGGCGCGGCTCCGCCTCCTCAAGCTGTTCGAGGTGATCGGCCCCGAGGACCCGCGGGTGATCGCGGCCCGGCAGGCGCTGGCCCGGGTGCTGTTCTGATCGCCCTGTCCCCGGCCCGGCGCTAAGCGCCTGCTCAGGGCGGGGAAAGGCGCCGGATCGTCCGACGATTTGGCGACACGGTGACAATCGGCGGCCGCGCTTTACCAAATCTTGATAATCGCGGCCGCTGTTACTTGCAGTAAATCGAACCCGTGGGTCTGTCCGGGTTTCACCCTCTTATAAGCGGATTTTCCGCACCTCGCGCCCCCACCCTGCGTGCCCGCTCGGCGGCATCGCGCCATGGCGTGGTCACGCGTCCGTTACTAGCGAGTAATGAACCCCTTGTGCGGGCGCCGGGAATGGACCACGATCGGCCACGCTCGGTCCGAACCGCACGCCCCGGCAACCGCCTGGGACGCGCGGCGAGGGTCCCCACCGGGCGGGCCGGCGCCACAGGCTGCCGGCCATCGGACAGGGGGGTTCCTGCTCCCACCGGGCAGGACCTGTCCACCGGGCCGTGCGCACGCGCGGCACATGGTTGTCGCTCGGGGGTGATCGCCGGTGATCCGGACGCGCGTCGCGTCTCCTGATGCCTCGGCGCTCTCCTTCCCGAGGACGTAGCTCTTCTCCCATCCCAGGACGGGCCCCGGGCCCTTCTGGAGATGTACGTCCGAGAAGGAGGATTCTCATGAGTTCCCAGGTTCGTGGCGGGACCAGATGGAAGCGGTTCGCCGTCGTCATGGTCCCGAGCCTGGCGGCCACGGCCGCGATCGGTGTCGGCCTGGCGCAGGGCGCGCTCGCCGCGTCCTTCGCGATCTCCGGCCAGGAGTTCAAGGTCACGACGGACAAGCTCGAGGGCACCGAGTTCGTCCAGTACGGCAGCGTCGACCAGGGCAAGGACCTGGAGGGCAAGCCGTTCGCCGCTCCGGTCGCGGTCTCCGGCTTCGACACCGCCAAGATCACCAACATGTGCCAGTCCGTCGTGACCCCCGTCCTGGGCCTGGGTGACATCACCCTGCGCCTGGAGGCCGGCAAGGCCGCCGCGAAGAGCGGCGCGGACGCGGACAAGGTCCAGGCCAAGGACATCTACCTCGATGTCTCCTACCTGGACGCCGACGCCGACTTCAAGAAGATCGACATCGGCGTCGCGGCCGGCGGGCTTCCGAAGTACGACGGCGGCCAGGGCATCCAGCCCGACACCAAGGCCAACCCCAACGGCTTCGCCCAGCGCGCCGAAGAGGTCGTCCTGACCAACGTCAAGCAGAAGGCGTGGGCCACCACGGCCGCCACCTTCAAGCTCCCCGACCTCAAGCTGTCCCTGCACCGGGGCACCGAGAAGGAGTGCTTCCAGGACTGACCTGGTGCTCCGGGGTGCGGGCCGTTCCGGCGGCCCGCACCTGCACCGGGCCAGCCCCGGTCTCCTCACCTTTCTCAGCAACACCGCTTCCAGGGAGCTGTTTTCCATGAGCGCCGAGACCCCTGCCTCCCCCGAAGTCCGCAAGGAGAACCGGTTCAAGGTCTGGCGGCAGACCCGGCCCTTCTGGGCGGGCCTGTTCACGATCTTCGCCAGCGTGCCGATCGCCTACCTCCCGTACGGGGACGTACGCCTCGGCAACATCACCCTGGCCATGGCCACGACCGCCGGAGCCGGTGCGCTGATCATCGGCGTGCTGCTCTTCACCCTCGGCCTGACGATGTGGTTCCAGCCCGTCGTCCGGGTCTTCGCGGGCATCGCGGCGATCGTGCTCGGCCTGGTCTCCATCCCCGTGTCGAACTTCGGCGGTCTCGTCATCGGGTTCTTGTTCGCCCTCGTCGGCGGCGGCATGTCCGCGGCCTGGGCACCCGCCCCGCCGGTCGAGAAGACCGGCGACGCGGAGCACGACGGTGAGCCGGCGGCCTCCGAGGAGACCGCGTACGACTCCGACTCCGAGGCCGAGACCGTCCTGGCGGCCGGGGTCCCGGAGCAGCGCGAGGCGTACGCGCCGGCGACCGACACGACGATCGACGCCAACGGCGGGAGGAACAGTGCGGGGTGACGAGACCCAGCAGGGCCTCGGGAGGAGCGGGCCGCGCCACGCGGCCCCTCGCAAGACGCTGCTGAACAGGATCCAGGGCCCCGCGGGCAAGGCGATGGCGCTCGCCGCCATGCCGACCGCGGTGCTCATGGGCATGGGCCTGGCGCCCAGTCCCGCCCTGGCCGACGAGAAGGACATCCCCTTCGCCCCCGGCCCCTGTGTGACCCGCTCCGACGAACCGGCGGCGGAGGAGACGACGGCCACGCCCACGGCGAAGGCCACCGAGACCGCGAAGCCGGAACCGACGGCCACGGCCACGAAGCCGTCCGAGCCGACCGAGCCCTCCGAGGAGCCGTCGGCGACCCCGTCCGCGACCGCGACCGCCGCGCCCACCGCCACGGCGAGCCCGGAGCCGACGGCGACCGCGTCCGCCCTCGCGGCATCGGCCGCCGACACGACCACGGCCGCGCCCACTCCGACGCCCACGCCCACGAAGTCGGTCAACCCGCTCGACCCGCTGGGTGTCGGCGACGCCATCACGGACTTCTTCGACGGCCTGGCCCCGGACCAGGAGCCGACGGCGACCCCGTCCGCCACCGCGACGCCCGCCCCGACCCCGTCGGCGACGACGGCCGCGCCGCAGCAGAAGGCGGCGACGGCGGACGATCCCGCGCCCGCGGAGACGCCCGCCGAGCAGACGACCACGGCCGACACGAAGACCACGGCCGACACGAAGACCGAGGCCGACACGAAGGCCGACGCCGCCGCCGCGAAGACCAAGGCCGCCATCGAGAAGGCCGCGAAGCAGGCCGGCGTTGAGGTCAAGGAGCTCGACGAGAGCGCCAAGGGCCTGGACGCCAAGCAGGACACGGACATACCCGACGGCGCCAAGCCCCGCTTCCCGTGCCCCGAGCGCGACGACGCGGCGCTCGCGGCGGCCGAGCTGGAGCCGGGCATCCCGCTGCTGCCGGACGAACCGTGGCGCCTGGAGAGCACCCTGCTCACGCTCAGCGGTCTGAAGTACCACGGCATCGTCGAGGTGAAGACCTACGGCGGCCAGGTGAAGAAGGTCCTGAAGTTCACCGCGACCTACGTGGGGATCAAGGACCTGCACCAGATCACCGAGCACTCCGAGGGCCGCGAGGGCCACGTCCGCTCCAAGCGGGGCTCGACGTCCACGATCACCGGCGGCACGGTGACCATGTACACGGAGGAGCTGAAGGGCAACCTCCTCGGCATCATCCCGATCACCTTCGGCCCGGAGTCGCCGCCCCCGCTGGACCTCCCGGCGGTCTTCTTCACCAACGTCAAGCTCAAGCAGGCGGGCCAGTTCGGCGGCAACCTCCACGTGGAGGACCTCCGCAACACCATCGAGCCGAGCTGACACCCCCGTACCACTCCGGGAGCCGCACAAACGCGTGGGGGGGGGGGCGCGGAGCGGGGGGGTGGGGCGCCAGCGGGGGGGGGAGGCGTGGCGGGGGGCCGCCCGCCGCGGGGGGGGGGGGGCGCGGG
>NZ_JBHYKM010000005.1:35879-64092 GCF_042741435.1 Streptomyces sp. NPDC058955
AGACCCCCACACGCGAGCCCCCAGCCCCCAGCCTCACCCCACTCCCCCCACCCCCCCCCCACCCCCACAACGCTGCCGTTCGCGTCAGGCGCCGTCGCCGCCGCCCAGGTGGTGGACGCGGACCATGTTGGTGGTGCCGGGGACGCCGGGGGGCGAGCCGGCGGTGATGACCATGGTGTCGCCCTCGTTGTAGCGCTGGAGCTTCAGCAGCTCGGCGTCGACGAGGTCGACCATCGCGTCGGTGTTGTCGACGAAGGGGACGAGGAAGGACTCGACGCCCCAGCTCAGGGTGAGCTGGTTGCGGGTGTTCGCGTCCGTCGTGAAGGCCAGGATCGGCTGCTGCGTCCGGTAGCGGGAGAGGCGGCGGGCCGTGTCGCCGGACTGGGTGAAGGCGATCAGCGCCTTGCCGCCGAGGAAGTCGGCGATCTCGCAGGCGGCGCGGGCGACCGAGCCGCCCTGGGTGCGCGGCTTCTTGCCCGGGACCAGGGGCTGGAGGCCCTTGGAGAGCAGCTCCTCCTCGGCCGCGGCGACGATCTTCGACATCGTCTTGACGGTCTCGATCGGGTAGGCGCCGACCGAGGACTCGGCGGAGAGCATGACCGCGTCGGCGCCGTCCAGGATGGCGTTGGCGACGTCGCTCGCCTCGGCGCGGGTGGGCCGCGAGTTGGTGATCATCGACTCCATCATCTGGGTGGCGACGATGACCGGCTTGGCGTTCCGGCGGCACATCTCGACGAGCCGCTTCTGCACCATCGGCACCCGCTCCAGCGGGTACTCGACGGCGAGGTCGCCGCGGGCGACCATGACGGCGTCGAAGGCGGCGACGACCTCGGCCATGTTCTCGACGGCCTGCGGCTTCTCGACCTTGGCGATGACGGGGACCCGGCGGCCCTCCTCGTCCATCACCTTGTGGACGTCCTTGACGTCGGCGGCGTCGCGGACGAAGGAGAGCGCGACCATGTCGCAGCCCATCCGGAGCGCGAAGCGGAGGTCCTCGACGTCCTTCTCGGAGAGGGCCGGGACGTTGACCGCCGCGCCGGGCAGGTTGATGCCCTTGTGGTCGGAGATCACGCCGCCCTCGATGACGACCGTCTTGACCCGGGGGCCCTCGACCTCGACGACCCGCAGCTCGACGTTGCCGTCGTTGATGAGGACCTGGTCGCCCTTGGAGACGTCCCCCGGGAGGCCCTTGTAGGTGGTGCCGCAGATGGACTTGTCGCCGGGGACGTCCTCGGTGGTGATGGTGAACTCGTCCCCGCGGACCAGCTCGACCGGACCCTCCGCGAAGGTCTCCAGCCGGATCTTGGGGCCCTGGAGGTCGGCCAGCACGCCGACGGCGCGGCCGGTGTCGGTGGCGGCCTTGCGGAGACGGTCGTACCGCTCCTGGTGCTCTGCCTGGGTCCCGTGGCTCATGTTGAAACGGGCCACGTTCATGCCGGCCTCGATGAGAGCCTTCAGCTGCTCGTACGAGTCGACGGCGGGGCCCAGCGTGCAGACGATTTTGGAACGGCGCATGAGGCGGATCCTATCGGTTTGTTTCGCTGCGGAATATTCCGGCTGGTGGAAAGTACAAATGGGCGCGGGCCCGCTCAGGCGTTCACTCCTTCGAGTGGCTACCCGCTCACGAGTGCGTAGCTCTGACGGGCGATCTCCAGCTCCTCGTCGGTCGGCACCACGGCCACCGCCACCCGGGCGTACTCGGGCGAGATCACCCGCGGCTCGTCCGACCGCACGGCGTTGAGGCCGGCGTCCACGGCGAGGCCCAGCTCCTCCAGGCCGGCGATGGCCGCCTCCCGTACCGGCGCGGCGTTCTCGCCCACGCCGGCGGTGAAGGCGACCGCGTCGACGCGGCCGAGCACCGCGTAGTACGCGCCGATGTACTTCTTCAGCCGGTGGACGTAGATGTCGAAGGCGAGCGCGGCCCGCTCGTCGCCCTCGTCGATCCGGCGCCGGATCTCGCGCATGTCGTTGTCGCCGCACAGCCCGACGAGCCCCGACCGCTTGTTGAGCAGGACGTCGATCTCGTCCGCCGACATCCCCGCCACCCGCTTGAGGTGGAAGGTGACCGCCGGGTCGATGTCGCCGGAGCGGGTCCCCATGACCAGGCCCTCCAGCGGGGTCAGGCCCATCGAGGTGTCCACGCAGCGGCCGCCGCGCACCGCCGAGGCGGAGGCGCCGTTGCCGAGGTGCAGCACGATCACGTTCACCTCCTCGGGCGCCTTGCCGAGCAGCTTCGCGGTCGCCCGGGAGACGTACGCGTGCGAGGTGCCGTGGAAGCCGTAGCGGCGGATCCGGTGCGCGTCGGCGGTCTCCACGTCGATCGCGTACCGGGCCGCCGCCTCCGGCATCGTGGTGTGGAAGGCGGTGTCGAAGACGGCGACCTGCGGCAGGTCGGGGCGGAGCGCCATGGCCGTGCGGATGCCGAGCAGGTTCGCCGGGTTGTGCAGCGGCGCCACCGGCACGAGCCGCTCGATCTCGGCGATCACCTCGTCGTCGATGACGGTCGGCTCGGTGAACCGCAGCCCGCCGTGCACCACCCGGTGGCCGATCGCGGCCAGCTCGGGGGAGTCCAGGCCGAGCCCGTCCGCCGCCAGCTCCTCGGCGACCGCCTTCAGCGCCGCCGCGTGGTCGGGGATCGGCCCGGTCCGCTCGCGCTTCGCGCCGCCCCCGCCCTGGAGCGGGGTGTGGGCGAGCCGGGAGGTGTCCTCGCCGATCCGCTCCACCAGGCCCTGGGCGAGCCGGCTGCCGTCGCCCATGTCGAGGAGCTGGTACTTCACCGAGGAGGACCCGGAGTTCAGGACGAGGACGCGGGTGGGGGTGCCGGTCATGCGGGAAGCTCCTCAGCCGGGGCGGGGACCTGGGACTGGATCGCCGTGATGGCGACCGTGTTGACGATGTCGCTGACGAGGGCGCCGCGCGAGAGGTCGTTGACCGGCTTGCGCAGGCCCTGGAGGACCGGGCCGACGGCGACGGCGCCGGCCGAACGCTGCACCGCCTTGTAGGTGTTGTTGCCGGTGTTGAGGTCCGGGAAGATCAGCACGGTCGCCTGGCCGGCCACCTCCGAGCCGGGCAGCTTGGTCGCCGCCACGGAGGGCTCCACGGCCGCGTCGTACTGGATCGGGCCCTCGATCCGCAGCGCCGGGTGTGCCTCGCGGACCAGCTTGGTGGCCTCGCGGACCTTGTCGACGTCGGCGCCGGAGCCGGAGGTGCCGGTGGAGTACGACAGCATCGCGATCCGCGGGTCGACGCCGAAGCGGGCCGCGGTGGCCGCCGACTGCACGGCGATGTCCGCCAGCTGCTCCGCGTCCGGATCCGGGTTGACCGCGCAGTCGCCGTACACCAGCACCTTGTCGGCGAGGCACATGAAGAAGACCGAGGAGACGATCGAGGCGTCCGGCTTGGTCTTGATGATCTCGAAGGCCGGGCGGATGGTCGCGGCGGTCGAGTGGACCGCGCCGGAGACCATGCCGTCGGCCAGGCCCTCCTGGACCATCAGGGTGCCGAAGTAGTTCACGTCCGAGACGACGTCGTACGCCAGCTCCACCGTGACGCCCTTGTGGGCGCGGAGCGCCGCGTACTTCTGGGCGAAGTCGTCCCGCAGCTCGGAGGTCTGCGGGTCGATCAGCTGGGTGTCCCGCAGGTCCACGCTCAGGTCGGCGGCCTTCTTGCGGATGGCCTCGACGTCGCCGAGCAGGGTGAGGTCGCAGACGTCCCGGCGCAGCAGCACGTCGGCGGCGCGCAGCACCCGCTCCTCGGTGCCCTCGGGCAGCACCACCCGGCGCCGGTCGGCCCGCGCCTGCTCCAGGAGTTCGTGCTCGAACATCATCGGGGTGACCCGGCCGCTGGGCGCCACCGAGATCCGCTTGAGCAGGTCGGCGGTGTCCACGTGCCGCTCGAAGAGGCCGAGCGCGGTCTCCGCCTTGCGCGGGGTGGCCGCGTTCAGCTTGCCCTCCAGGGCGAAGAGTTCGGCGGCGGTCGGGAAGCTGTTGCCGGGCACGGAGATCACCGGGGTGCCGGGGGCGAGCCGGGCGGCCAGGGTGAGGATCGCGTCGGTGGGCCGCTCGTCCAGGGTGAGCAGGACGCCGGCGATCGGGGGCGTGCCGGCCGAGTGGGCGGCGAGCGCGCCGACGACCAGGTCGGCGCGGTCCCCGGGGGTGACGACCAGGCAGCCGGGGGTCAGCGCGTTGAGGAAGTTCGGCAGCATCGCGCCGCCGAAGACGAAGTCCAGGGCGTCGCGGGCGAGCCCGGCGTCGTCGCCGAGGACGACGGTGGCGCCGAGCGCGTGGGTGATCTGGGCGACGGTGGGGGCGGCGAGCGCCGGCTCGTCCGGGAGGACGTAGCAGGGGACGGGCAGTCGGGCGGTCAGCCGCTCGGCGATGGCCTCGCGGTCCTCGGCCGCCACCCGGTTGACGACCATCGCGAGGACGTCGCAGCCCAGGCCGTCGTAGGCGCGGAAGGCGTTGCGGGCCTCGGCGCGCACGGACTCGGAGGGCTGGCCCTTGCCGCCGACGACCGGGATGACGGAGGCGCCGAACTCGTTCGCCAGGCGGGCGTTGAGGGCCAGCTCGTCGGGGAGCTGGGTGGCGGCGAAGTCGGTGCCGAGGACGAGGACGACGTCGTAGTCGCGGGCGACCGCGTGGAAGCGGTCGACCAGCCGGGAGACCAGCTCGTCGGTGCCCTGCTCGGCCTGGAGCGCGGACGCCTCGTGGTAGTCCATGCCGTAGACCGCGGCGGGGTCCTGGGTCAGCCGGTAGCGGGCGCGCAGCAGGTCGAAGAGGCGGTCGGGGCCGTCGTGCACCAGGGGGCGGAACACCCCCACGCGGTCCACCTGTCGGGTGAGGAGCTCCATGACTCCCAGCTCGACGACCTGGCGGCCGTCCCCGCGGTCGATCCCGGTCACGTACACGCTGCGCGTCACGCCGTGGTCTCCTGTCCAGTCCTGCGGTAGGGGCCCGTCCCGTGGAAGGGCCGTCCTGCGTGAGGGCCCGGCCCGTCCTCGGGGCCCGGCCCTCGCCCTGCGTCAACCCTCGTCCTCGAAAAGAAGCCGATAGGGCGGCATTACCCCCTTGACAATACCCCCGCACCTGGGTAGGTCGCCCGCCGTACGAAGGGCCCTCCCCGAGGGACGAAAGGCCCCCCGTTCGGCCCCGCGCCCGGCACGCGCGGAGCAGCGGCGAACGCCCCGGACGGATCCGCCGTGTGAGAATCGAAACGGCTCAAACGGACCGCGACCGAGCAGGAGACACAGCACGATGCGCATCGGAGTCCTCACCGCAGGCGGCGACTGCCCCGGCCTGAACGCAGTGATCCGGTCGGTCGTGCACCGGGCCGTGACCAACTACGGGGACGAGGTCATCGGCTTCGAGGACGGCTACGCCGGACTCCTCGACGGCCGCTACCGCCCCCTCGACCTCAACGCCGTCAGCGGCATCCTGGCCCGCGGCGGCACCATCCTCGGCTCCTCCCGGCTGGAGCGCGACCGCTTCGCCGCCGCCTGCGACAACGCCAAGGCGCTCGTGGAGAAGAGCGGCTTCGACGCCCTCATCCCGATCGGCGGCGAGGGCACCCTGACCGCCGCCCGGATGCTGTCCGACGCGGGCGTGCCGGTCGTCGGCGTCCCCAAGACCATCGACAACGACATCTCGTCGACCGACCGCACCTTCGGCTTCGACACCGCCGTCGGCGTCGCCACCGAGGCGATGGACCGGCTGAAGACCACCGCCGAGTCCCACCAGCGGGTGATGGTCGTCGAGGTGATGGGCCGCCACGCCGGCTGGATCGCCCTCGAATCCGGCATGGCCGGCGGCGCCCACGGCATCTGCCTCCCCGAGCGCCCCTTCGACCCGGCCGACCTGGTCAAGATGGTCGAGGAGCGCTTCGCCCGCGGCAAGAAGTTCGCCGTCATCTGCGTCGCCGAGGGCGCCCACCCGGCCGAGGGCACGATGGACTACGGCAAGGGCGAGATCGACCAGTTCGGCCACGAGCGCTTCCAGGGCATCGGCACCGCCCTCGCGTACGAGCTGGAGCGGCGGCTCGGCAAGGAGGCCCGCCCGGTCATCCTCGGCCACGTCCAGCGCGGCGGCACCCCGACCGCGTACGACCGCGTCCTCGCCACCCGCTTCGGCTGGCACGCGGTGGAGGCCGTGCACCGCGGCGACTTCGGCAACATGACCGCGCTGCGCGGCACCGACGTGGCGATGGTGCCGCTGGCCGAGGCCGTCACCCAGCTGAAGACGGTCCCGGCGGACCGGATCCGGGAGGCCGAGTCGGTCTTCTGACCGCTCCTCGCCGTACCAGGACGGAGGTCCCGCCGAGCGGGACCTCCGTCGTCTTTCTCCAGGGGTACTAGTGCCCCACCGCCGCCCAGAAGTGGTCGGTGATCGCCTCCAGGTACGCCCGGCCCTCGTCGCCCGTCGCCCCCGACGCGCCCCAGCTGGACGTCGCCGCCATATGGGCGTGGTACTCGGCGTGCAGCCGAGCGAGCGCCGGCTCCACCACCTGCTTCGGCAGCGGCAGCATCCGCACCGTCGGCTTCACGTACGCCTGCCAGCGGGTCGTCGCCGCGTCCCGCAGCAGCTCCGCGAGGCGTCCGTCGCCGCCGGTGGCGGTGATCAGCGCCCGCGGGCCGAGGCCGAGGACCTGGGCGAGCGCGGCCGTCTGCCGCTCGGTGCCCTTCCAGTCGCCCGCGTCCTCCATCCGGCGGTACGCGTGTGCGGCGACGCCGACGTGCCGGGCCAGCTCCTCCACGGAGAGCCCGCGCGCCACCCGGTGCTCCCGCAGGGTGGAGGCGACGGCGATCAGGTCGGCGGGCGAGCACCACAGGACGCCGGCGAGGGCGGTCAGCTCCTGTTCGCTCGGCGCGAGGGTGCCGCGCTCCCAGGCGGCGACGGTGTCGGGGGTGACGGAGAGGCCGTACTGGGCGCGCAGGCCGTACGCGACATGGCCCGGTGCCATGCCGAGCCCTTGGCGCAGGCGGCGCGCGGCCGGGGCGTCGAAGGGAGGAGAGGGATGGTGCACCACGCCACGGTAGGCACGCGCCCCGACGGATGGCTACGGTGCGTTCATCTGAGGCCACGGCCTGTAGGAAGGTGGGAACCGGCCGGTAATCGGGACGTGACGTCCGGTGAGCGGAGACCGCCCCCCGGGGCGTCGCTCAGCGGCCGCCGCCGCGCCAGCGGTACTGGAGTTCCGGGCGGCCGATCTGGCCGTACTGCGGGGCCCGGACCGCACGGCCCTCGGTGACCAGGTGCTCCAGGTAGCGCCGGGCGGTGATCCGCGAGATGCCGACCGCCGCGCCCGCCTCGGCGGCGGTCAGACCGGCCGGCGACTCCCGCAGGGAGCGGGTGACCGACTCCAGGGTCGGACCGCTCAGCCCCTTCGGCAGCGTCGCCGGCTGCGGGGCGCGCAGCGCGGCGAGCGCCCGGTCGACCTCGTCCTGCCCGGACGCCTCGCCGGCCGCGCCCCGGAACTCGGCGTACCGGGTCAGCCGGTCCCGCAGGGTGGCGAAGGCGAAGGGCTTGAGGACGTACTGGACCACCCCGAGGGAGACCCCCTCGCGGACCACGGCCAGATCGCGCGCCGAGGTCACCGCGATGACGTCCGCCCCGTGCCCGGCGGCCCGCAGCGCCCGCAGCAGGGCGAGCCCGTGCCCGTCCGGCAGGTAGAGGTCGAGCAGGATCAGGTCGACGGGCACCCGGTCGAGCAGCCGCACCGCCGCCGCCCGCGAGTGCGCCACCCCGACCACCCGGAAGCCCTCCACCCGGCCCGCGTAGAGCGCGTGCGCGTCGGCGGCGACCGGATCGTCCTCGACCACCAGCACCCGGATCTCCTGCGGCCCGTTCACCTGTCGCCTCCGGCGGGGGTACGGGGGAGCGGCACCCGGACCGTGAAGCGGGCGCCGCCCTCCGGCGCCTCGTCCACGGTGAGGGTGCCGGCCGCCCGGGTGACGGCCTGCCGGACCAGCGCCAGGCCGAGCCCGCGGCCCGGGCCCCGGGTGGACCAGCCCCGGCCGAGCACCGCGTCCCGGTCGGCGGGGCGGACGCCGGGCCCGCTGTCGCCGACCCGGAGCAGCAGCTCGCCGTCGCCGGAGCGGGCCGCGACCGTGACGGTCACGCGCGCGTGCGGGGTGCCGCCGGCCGCCTCCACCGCGTTGTCCACGAGATTGCCCAGGACCGTGACGAGGTCCCGCGGCGCCAGCGCCGGCGGGAGCAGCCCGTCGTCGATCCGGCTGTCCTCGGTGAGGACCAGCTCCACGCCCCGCTCGTTGGCCTGCGCCGCCTTGCCCAGCAGCAGCGCCGCGAGGACCGGCTCGCCGACCGCGTCCACCACCCGGTCGGTGAGCGCCTGGGCCAGCTCCAGCTCCGCCGTCGCGAACTCCACCGCCTCGGTCACCCGCCCCAGCTCGATCAGCGACACCACCGTGTGGAGCCGGTTCGCCGCCTCGTGAGCCTGCGAGCGCAGCGCCTCCGTGAAACCGCGCTGCGAGTCCAACTCCCCGGACAGCGCCTGGAGTTCGGTGCGGTCCCGGAGCGTCACCACGGTGCCGCGCCGCTCCCCGCCGACCACCGGGCGGGTGTTGACGACGAGGACCCGGTCGTCGGTCAGATGGGTCTCGTCCACCCGGGGCTCCGAGGAGAGCAGCGCCCCGGTCAGCGGCGCCGGGAGCCCCAGCTCGGCGGCCGACCGGCCGACCACCCCCTCGTCCAGGCCCAGCAGCTCCCGCGCCCCGTCGTTGATGAGCGCGATCCTGCGCCGCCCGTCGAGCATCACCAGGCCCTCCCGCACCGCGTGCAGCGCGGCCTCGTGGTAGTCGTGCATCCGGCTCAGCTCGGCGGCGTTCATCCCGTGGGTGTGCCGTCGCAGCCGCGCGTTGACCACGTACGTCCCGGCGCCGCCGAGCGCGAGCGCCAAGCCCGCCATGCCGAGCAGCGCGGCCACCTGCTCCCGCACCTGCGCGCTGATCCGCTCGATGGTGATGCCCGCGCTGACCAGGGCGACCACCCGGCCGCCGTCGAACACCGGCGTGATCGTCCGCACCGACGGGCCGAGCGTCCCCGGGTACGTCTCCGAGTAGGTCTCGCCGCGCAGCGCCGGCTCGATGTGCCCGAGGTAGTGGCGGCCGATCCGGTCGGGCTCCGGGTGCGTCCACCGCGTCCCGTCCGGCGCCATGATCACCACGAAGGCCACGTCCGCCCGCCGGCGCAGCTCCTCCGCGTACGGCTGGAGCGCGGCGGACGGATCGGCGGTGCGGACCGCCGCCACGACGGACGGCGAGCCGGCGACGGCCGTCGCGGTCGCCGTGGACTGCCGGCGCGCGGTCTCCTCGGCCTGCGCCCGGTCCGTGACGTACGCGAAGACCGCGCAGCCCGCCACGACCGCGGCCATCAGCACGACCTGCATCGCGAAGAGCTGGCCGGCCAGGCTGCGGGGCCGCGGCAGGGGGAGGGGGCGGAAGTGCGGGAGACGCATGCGGCAAGTGTGCACGCCGGGATTTGCTCCGGGGTATTGCGTTCCCGAATCGTTCTCCGCGGAAGCGGCGGGCGCGCGTTTCGGCCATGAACGAAACGTACGCAACGGTGACCCCGGTCACAGGCTGATGGATAGTCGCGGAGTCCACCGGGACGTGGACACCCATCAGCACGAGGAGGACCCCGTGGCCGCTCGCCGGGACCGTACCCACTATCTGTATCTGGCCGTGATCGGCGCCGTGCTGCTCGGCATCGGCGTCGGATTCCTCGCCCCGGGCGTGGCCGTCGAGCTGAAGCCGCTGGGCACCGGCTTCGTGAACCTGATCAAGATGATGATCTCGCCGATCATCTTCTGCACGATCGTGCTGGGCGTCGGCTCGGTCCGCAAGGCCGCGAAGGTGGGTGCGGTCGGCGGCCTCGCGCTCGGCTACTTCATGGTGATGTCGACCGTCGCACTCGCGATCGGCCTCGTCGTCGGCAACCTCCTGGAGCCCGGTTCCGGCCTCCACCTCACCAAGGAGCTGGCCGAGGCCGGCGCCAAGCAGGCCGAGGGCGCGAGCGAGGGCACCGCCGACTTCCTGCTCGGGATCATCCCGACGACCCTGGTCTCCGCCTTCACCGGCGGCGAGGTCCTGCAGACCCTCCTCGTCGCCCTCCTCGCGGGCTTCGCGCTCCAGGCGATGGGCCCGGCCGGCGAGCCGGTCCTCCGCGGCATCGGGCACATCCAGCGGCTCGTCTTCCGGATCCTCTCCATGATCATGTGGGCGGCCCCGGTCGGCGCCTTCGGCGCCATCGCCGCCGTCGTCGGCGCGACCGGCCTCGACGCGCTGAAGTCGCTCGCCGTCATCATGGTCGGCTTCTACGTGACCTGCGCCCTCTTCGTCTTCGTCGTCCTCGGCACGCTGCTCCGGCTGGTCGCCGGGGTCAACATCTGGTCGCTGCTCAAGTACCTGGGCCGCGAGTTCCTGCTGATCCTCTCGACCTCCTCCTCCGAGTCGGCGCTGCCCCGGCTGATCGCGAAGATGGAGCACCTGGGCGTCTCCAAGCCGGTCGTCGGCATCACCGTCCCCACCGGCTACTCCTTCAACCTCGACGGCACCGCCATCTACCTCACGATGGCCTCGCTCTTCGTCGCCGAGGCGATGGGCGACCCGCTCTCGATCGGCGAGCAGATCTCCCTCCTCGTCTTCATGATCATCGCCTCGAAGGGCGCCGCCGGCGTCACCGGCGCCGGTCTCGCGACCCTCGCCGGCGGCCTCCAGTCGCACCGCCCCGACCTGGTCGACGGCGTCGGCCTGATCGTCGGCATCGACCGCTTCATGAGCGAGGCCCGCGCCCTCACCAACTTCGCGGGCAACGCCGTCGCCACCGTCCTCGTCGGCACCTGGACGAAGGAGATCGACCGGACGCGGGTGACGGAGGTCCTGGCGGGGAAGTTCCCCTTCGACGAGAAGACGTTCGCCGACGACCACGACGGACACGACCTCACCGACGCCCCCGGAGCCGTGCCCGACCAGCGCGACCAGGGCGAGGAGCGCGCCCGCGCCGGCGTCTGACCGCCCCGAACCTCCTCCCGGGACCCGGGCCTTGAGCCGGATCCGGGCACCGGGAGGAACCCGCCCCGCGAAAAAGGCCCTTGACACCGTCAAGGGCCTCCGCGTCAGAATGGGCGCACTCACGTCGCGTGTCGGTCCGCGCTCGAAAGCGGAGACATGGAGGCAAGAGGACAGGAGAGGGCGGCAGTTGCCTCTCGACTTCAATGTCAGCGTCATCGAAGAATTCCGCACCAACGCCGGTCGACTCGGCGGCCCCTTCGAGGGATGGGTGCTCCTCCTCCTCACCACCACCGGCGCCAGGTCCGGCAGGGAACACACCACTCCGCTCGGCTTCGTCGAGGACGGCGACCGGCTCCTCGTCGTCGGCTCGGCCGGCGGCTCCGACCGCCACCCGGACTGGTACCGCAACGTCCTCGTCCACCCCACGGTGACCGTCGAACTCGGCGCGGACACCTGGCGGGCCACCGCCGTCGCCGCCACCGGCGCCGAGCGGGACGCGCTCTTCGCGAAGGTCGTCGCCGCCGCTCCCGGCTACGCCGACTACCAGAAGGCCACCGACCGGGTCCTGCCCGTCGTCGTCCTGCACCGGATCCCGGCCGACGACTACACCCCGCCGACCCGGCTCGACGCCCTCGCCGACGAGCTGGTGAAGATCCACGACTGGCTGCGCGGCGAACTCGCGGCCCTCGCCGACGGCCTCGCCGCGCCGGGCGCCGCCGACCTCACGGTGGAGCTCCGCCGCCACTGCCTCACCTTCTGCGCCGGTCTCGCCCACCACCACGGCGGCGAGGACGCGGGCCTCTTCCCGTACCTGGTCCGGGAGTTCCCGGAGAAGGCGGGCGTCTTCGAGCGGCTGCGCGCCGAGCACGACACCGTCGCCCGCGCCCTGGACGGACTGCGGGGGCTGCTGGCCCGGGTCGACGAGACCGGCCCGGCGGAGCTGCGCCCCGAGTTCGACCGGCTGCGGACGGAGCTGGAGACGCACTTCGCGTACGAGGAGGCGGAGATCGTCCCGCTCCTCAGAGCGGCCGGCTGAGTCGGCGTCCCGGCGCCGCATTCCGCACGGGCGCACGAAAAAACCCCGGCTGAATTGACAGTCGGGGTGGTGCGGCGCCTATATTGGTGAATTCCGTGTACGCGTCCTGCGCTTATGCCGGACAAATTCGCGGAGCATTTCACTAAAGGCACTGTATCGCGCTGGGAGTCGAATTGTCAACCGAGCCAATTCGGGAAGAGCAGAAATTCATCACCTCGCTCTACGCGCGGCTCGACGACCTGAGGGACCGGGCCGAGGCCGCCGTCGGCGAGGCGCTCAGGACGCCCGGGACCGGGAGCGCGCAGTCGCGCCTGGAGCGGGACATCATGGTGGCCGAGCAGTCCGGGCTGCTCGCCGCCTTCAACGCCGGCGAGACCGGGCTCTGCTTCGGCCGGCTGGTCTTCCGGGACGGGCGCGACCACCACATCGGGCGCATCGGCCTGCGCGAGGACGACCCGCAGCGGACCCCGCTCGTCGTCGACTGGCGGGCCGACATCGCCCGCCCGTTCTACCTCGCCACCGGCCACGAGCCGATGGGCCTCACCCGCCGCCGGCACCTCACCACCCGGGGCCGCGAGGTCGTCTCGCTGCACGACGAGGTCCTCGACCTCGCCGACCGCACCCGCTCCGGCCACGAGGGCCGGGACGCCGACGAGGTGCTGCTCGCCGCCCTCGACGCCGCCCGCACCGGGCGCATGCACGACATCGTGCAGACCATCCAGGCCGAGCAGGACGCCATCATCCGCTCCCCGCACGCCGGCGTCCTGGTCGTCGAGGGCGGCCCCGGCACCGGCAAGACCGCGGTCGCCCTGCACCGCGCCGCGTACCTGCTCTACGCCCACCGCGAGCAGCTCGCCAAGCGGGCCGTCCTCATCGTCGGCCCCAACCCGGCCTTCCTCGGCTACATCGGCAACGTGCTGCCCTCGCTCGGCGAGACCGGCGTCCTGCTCGCCACCCCCGGCGAGCTGTACCCGGGCGTCCACGCCACCGCCGCGGACACCGCCCGCGCCGCCGCCGTCAAGGGCGACGCCCGGATGGCCACCGCCCTGGCGGAGGCCGTACGCGACCGGCAGCAGGTCCCCGCGCGGGGCGCCCCGCGCGTCGTCCCGCACGAGGACGGCGACCTGGTCATCGACTGGGACATGGCCCTGGAGGCCCGCCACAAGGCCCGCGAGACCGCCCTCCCGCACAACCTCGCCCGCCCCTACTTCGCCTTCCGGATCCTCGACGCGCTCGCCGCGCAGCTCGCCGACCGGATCGGCGCCGACCCGTACGGCGGCCCCAACTTCCTCGGCCCCGACGACATCGCCCTGCTCGCCAAGGGCATCGCCGCCAACCCCGACGTGCACGCCGCCATCGACACCCTCTGGCCGGACCTCACCCCCGAGGACTTCCTCGCCGACTACCTGGCCGAGCCCACCCACCTCCCCGAGGAGGACGCGGCGGCGATCCGCCGCGACGGCGGCGCCTGGACCCCGGGCGACGTGCCGCTCCTCGACGAGGCCGCCGAACTCCTCGGCCACGACGACTCGGCCGCCCGCGCCGCCCAGGAGGCCGAGCGGCAGCGCCAGGTGCAGTACGCCCAGGGCGTCCTCGACGTCTCCTTCGCCTCCCGCACCTACGAGTTCGAGGACAAGGAGGAGCTGGACGAGGACGCCTCCGAGGTGCTGTCCGCGCACGACATCATCGACGCCGAGCGGTTCGCCGAGCGGCACGAGGAGGCCGACCACCGCACCGCCGCCGAGCGGGCGGCCGCCGACCGCACCTGGGCCTTCGGCCACATCATCGTCGACGAGGCGCAGGAGCTGTCCGCGATGCAGTGGCGGCTGCTGATGCGCCGCAGCCCCACCCGCTCGATGACCCTGGTCGGCGACCCCGCCCAGACCGGCGACCCGGCCGGCGTCGGCGCGTGGGACGCGATCCTCGCCCCGTACGTGCAGGACCGGTGGCAGCACGTGCGGCTCGGGGTCAACTACCGCACGCCCGCCGAGATCATGGCGGTCGCCGCCGCCGTGCGCCGGGCCGACGACCCCGCCTTCGAGCCGCCCGGCTCGGTCCGCTCCACCGGCGTCGAGCCGTGGGACCGCACGGTCGAGGACCCGGTGAAGGAGACCGCCGACGCGGTCGCCGCCGAACTCGGCGGCGAGGGGCGGATCGCCGTGATCGCCCCGCCGGAGCTGCTGCCCGGCCTGGTCGCGGCGCTGCCCGACGCCTCGTACGGCCCGAAGCCCGACCTCACCCGCCCGGTGGTCCTCCTCGACCCCCGCCAGGCGAAGGGCCTCGAATTCGACACGGTCCTCGTCGTCGACCCGGACGGCATCCGGGCCGGCGCCGCGCACGGCACGAACGACCTGTACGTGGCGCTGACCCGGGCCACCCAGCGGCTCGGGATCGTCAGGCGGGCCTGAGCCAGACCGTCGCGAGCGGCGGCAGCGTCATCCGGACGCTCGCCGCCCGCCCGTGCCACGGCACCGACTCGGTCTTCACCGGGTCGGTGCCGACCACGTCCGAACCGCCGTACCGGGACGCGTCCGTGTTGAGCACCTCGCCCCAGGCGGCGAAGGCGTCCGGCACCCCGATCCGGTAGTCGTGCCGGACCACCGGGGAGAAGTTGCAGACGGCGAGCAGCGGCGAGCCGAAGGCGTCGTAGCGGAGGAAGGCGAGGACGTTGTCGTCGGCCGCGTCCCCGACCACCCACTCGAAGCCCTCCGGCACGGTGTCCCGCTCCCACAGCGAGGGCGTCGCCGTGTAGACCCGGTTCAGGTCCCGCACCAGGTCCTTCACGCCCCGGTGGTCGGCCTCGGCGCCGTACTCCGGGTCGAGCAGCCACCACTCCGGCCCGTGGTCCGCCGACCACTCCGAGCCCTGCGCGAACTCCTGCCCCATGAAGAGGAGCTGCTTGCCCGGGTGGGCCCACATGAAGCCCAGGTAGGCGCGGTGGTTGGCGCGCCGCTGCCACCAGTCGCCGGGCATCTTCGACACCAGCGCCCGCTTGCCGTGCACCACCTCGTCGTGCGAGATCGGCAGGATGTAGTTCTCGCTGTACGCGTACACCATCGAGAAGGTCATCTCGTGGTGGTGGTACTTGCGGTGCACGGACTCCTTCTCCATGTACTGGAGCGAGTCGTGCATCCAGCCCATGTTCCACTTCATGCCGAAGCCGAGCCCGCCGTGACCGCCCGGGCCGACCAGGTCCGTCGCCCGGGTCACCCCGTCCCAGGCCGTCGACTCCTCGGCGAAGGTCACGATGCCGGGGCAGCGGCGGTAGACCGTGGCGTTCATCTCCTGGAGGAAGGCGACCGCGTCCAGGTTCTCCCGGCCGCCGTACTCGTTCGGCAGCCACTCGCCGTACTCGCGCGAGTAGTCGAGGTAGAGCATCGACGCCACCGCGTCCACCCGCAGGCCGTCGACGTGGAACTCCTGGCACCAGTAGACCGCGTTGGCGACGAGGAAGTTCCGCACCTCCTTGCGGCCGTAGTCGAACTCCAGGGTGCCCCAGTCCGGGTGGTGCGAGCGGCGCGGGTCCGCGTGCTCGTACAGCGGCCGCCCGTCGAACTCGGCCAGCGCCCAGTCGTCCTTGGGGAAGTGGGCCGGCACCCAGTCCATCAGCACCCCGATGCCGGCCCGGTGCAGGGCGTCCACCAGGTACTTGAAGTCGTCCGGGGTGCCCAGCCGGGCGGTCGGCGCGTAGAAGCCGGTGACCTGGTAGCCCCAGGAGCCGCCGAAGGGGTGCTCGGTGACCGGCATGAACTCCACGTGGGTGAAGCCGAGTTCCCGCACGTACGCGGGCAGCTCGTCAGCCAGCTGACGGTAGGTCAGGCCCGGGCGCCAGGACGGCAGGTGGAGCTCGTAGACCGAGATCGGCGCCTCGTGCGGCGGCCGGGCGCCGCGCCGCGCCATCCACTCCTGGTCGCTCCACTCGTAGTGCGAGGCGGTGACGATCGAGGCGGTGTCCGGCGGGCACTCGGTGCGCCGGGCCATCGGGTCGGCCCGCACGGTGTGCGAGCCGTCGGGGCGGGTGATGTCGTACTTGTAGACCGCCCCCTCCCCGATGCCGGGCACGAACAGCTCCCACACGCCGGTCGAGCCGAGCGAGCGCATCGGCAGTCCGGTGCCGTCCCAGTGGACGAAGTCGCCGGTGACCCGGACGCCGCGGGCGTTCGGCGCCCAGACGGCGAAGCGGGTGCCGGAGACCCCGCCGTGGGTCATCACCCGGGAGCCCAGCGCCGTCCACAGCTCCTCGTGCCGGCCCTCGCCGATCAGGTGCAGGTCCAGCTCGCCGAGCGAGGGCAGGTGCCGGTACGGGTCCTGGACGACGAGCTCCGGCCCGTCGTCGTACCGCACGCGGAGCTCGTACGACGGGATCTTCCGCAGCAGCGGCACCAGCGCCGAGAACAGGCCGTCGCCCTCGTCGCGCAGCTCGACCTTCCGCCCCTTCGGCAGCACGGCCGTGACGCTGCGCGCCCAGGGGCGCAGCGCCCGCAGGACGACCCCGCCCTTCACCGGGTGGGCGCCGAGCAGCGCGTGGGGATCGTGGTGCTCCCCGGCGAGCAGCCGCGCGCGCTCGCCGGGTTCGATCGGGGGCGCCGTGCGGGGCGTCTTGGCGGTCACCGGAAGCCTCCTGAAACGTCGAAAAGGGTACGAAATAGGCAACTCCCTCGCCGGGTGCCAGGACACTCCGCCGAACGGGCCATCTCGCCCGCCAGGGGCCGCCCGCTCACCGGGTGGTGGCGAGGCGGTGGATGGCGGACATGGGCACGGGGAGCCAGTCCGGGCGGTGCCGGGCCTCGTAGACGACCTCGTACACCGCCTTGTCGGTCTCGTAGGCCCGCAGCAGCGCGGGGTCGGTGCGGGGGTCCGCGCCGGCGACCTCGGCGTAGCCGGTGCAGTACGCGGCCCGGCAGCGGGCCGCCCAGTCGGCGTTCCACGGCCGGTGGGTGCGGGCCGCGTAGTCGAAGGAGCGGAGCATGCCGGCGACGTCGCGGACGGTCGGCTGCGGGCGGCGCCGCTCGTCGAGCGGCTTCGCCGGTTCGCCCTCGAAGTCGATGACGGCCCAGGCGCCGTCCGAGCCGCGCAGGGTCTGCCCGAGGTGCAGGTCGCCGTGGATGCGCTGGACCACGCCGGCCCCCTCCGCGTCGCCGGCCGCCGCGAAGACGGCCCGCAGGCCGGGGACGTACGGCAGGAGCGCGGGGACGGCCTGGGCGGCGGCGTGCAGCCGCCGGTCCATCGCGGCCGCCAGGCCCTCGGTCTCGGCGCGCGGCAGCCGCTGGGTGGGCAGGGCCTCGGCGAGGGCGAGGTGGACCTCGGCGGTGGCCCGCCCGAGCGCCCGCGCCTCGGCGGCGAACTCCCGCCCCGCAGCGAGGGCGTCGAGCGCGAGCCGCCAGCCGTCCCGGGAGTCGCGCAGGTAGGGCTGGAGCACGCCCAGCGTCGCCGCCCCCGACTCGAACCAGGCCACCGGGGCCGGGACGCGGGCGCAGCCGGCCCGGTCGAGGGCGAGGGGGAGTTCCAGGTCCGGGTTGGCGCCGGGGCTGACCCGGCGGAAGATCTTGAGGATGTACGCGTCGCCGAAGACGAGCGAGGAGTTGGACTGTTCGGCGTCGAGGACCCGGGGGGCGAGCGCCCCGGGCAGGGCGCGGGTGGCGTGGAAGCGGAGCGGTCCGGTGCGGCCGGGGGTGCGCAGCCGCTCGTACAGGAGCCCGGCGAGGCGCGGGTCGCGCAGTCCCTCGTAGACGGCGCGGCCGGCCAGCGGGCCCTGCCGGACGCGGCCGATGAGGGCGGGGGCGAGGCGCGGCGGCAGCTGGGTCCGTACGCCGAGGAGGAGTTGGTAGCAGTCGGCGGGTTCGCCGGCCGGGCGGCCGGGCTGTTCGACCCGCAGCAGGAGGTGGAGGAGTCCGGGGCCGGCGCCGTCCAGGGGCAGCAGCTCGGTGGCCGCGTCCAGCGTGAATCCGGTGACCCGGCGGCCCTTGCCCGCGAACCAGCGCTGCCGGGGCAGCCATTCGTGGAGCAGGGGCGTCAGGGCCGGGAGGAGGGCGTCCGGGGCCCGGGTGGTGGATGCGGTCTCCGGCATGGCATCGCGTCCTTTCCCCGGGGCGCGCAGATGGTTGTCGTATGCGTTCAAATGCGCAGATTGTCCCGGATGGCGGCTGGGGCTGTCCGGATGTGCGGGACGTGTCGGAAAGGGAAGATCCATATGGATGGACCCGGATGGGGCGGGTTCGTGTGTGGGACACAGTTCCCAGAGTGGGACGGGGGAAACCGTCCCACCCCGGCGGATCAGGAGCTGACGTGTCGTCAACTCCGCTTCATGCGGAACCAGTAGAAGCCGTGACCGGCCAGCGTCAGCAGGTACGGCAGCTCGCCGATCGCGGGGAACTCCACCCCGCCGATCAGCTCCACCGGCCGCATCCCGGCGAAGCGCCGCAGGTCCAGCTCGGTCGGCTGTGCGAACCGCGAGAAGTTGTTGACGCACAGCACGAGATCGTCGCCGTCCTCACGGAGGAAGGCGAGCACCGACGGGTTGGACGCCGGGAGTTCGGTGTACGTGCCCGTCCCGAAGGCCCGGTTCTGCTTGCGGATCTCGATCATCCGCTTCGTCCAGTGCAGCAGCGAGGACGGCGAGGCCATCCCCGCCTCGACATTGGTCACCTGGTAGCCGTGGACCGGGTCCATGATGGCCGGCAGGTAGAGCCGGCCCGGGTCGCAGGAGGAGAAGCCCGCGTTCCGGTCCGGGGTCCACTGCATCGGGGTCCGCACCCCGTCCCGGTCGCCCAGCCAGATGTTGTCGCCCATGCCGATCTCGTCGCCGTAGTAGAGCACCGGCGAGCCCGGCAGCGAGAAGAGCAGCGCGGTGAACAGCTCCATCTGCTTGCGGTCGTTGTCCAGGAGCGGGGCGAGCCGCCGCCGGATGCCGATGTTCGCCCGCATCCGCGGGTCCTTGGCGTACTCGGCGTACATGTAGTCGCGTTCCTCGTCCGTGACCATTTCGAGGGTGAGCTCGTCGTGGTTGCGGAGGAAGATGCCCCACTGGCAGCCGGAGGGGATCTCCGGGGTCTTCGCCAGGATCTCCGAGACCGGGTACCGGGACTCGCGCCGCACGGCCATGAAGATCCGCGGCATGACCGGGAAGTGGAAGGCCATGTGGCACTCGTCGCCGCCGGAGCGGAAGTCGCCGAAGTAGTCGACCACGTCCTCGGGCCACTGGTTGGCCTCGGCGAGGAGCACCGTGTCCGGGTAGTGGTCGTCGATCTCCTTCCGGACCTCCTTCAGGAAGGTGTGGGTGGCCGGCAGGTTCTCGCAGTTGGTGCCCTCCTGCTGGTACAGGTACGGCACCGCGTCCAGCCGGAAGCCGTCGATCCCCAGGTCCAGCCAGAACTTCAGCGCCGACAGGATCTCCTCCCGCACCGCCGGGTTCTCGTAGTTGAGGTCCGGCTGGTGCGAGAAGAAGCGGTGCCAGTAGTACTGCTTGCGGACCGGGTCGAAGGTCCAGTTGGAGGTCTCCGTGTCGACGAAGATGATCCGGGCGTCCGCGTACTGCTTGTCGTCGTCGGCCCAGACGTAGTAGTCGCCGTACGGGCCCTCCGGGTCGCGCCGCGACTCCTGGAACCACGGGTGCTGGTCGCTGGTGTGGTTCATGACGAAGTCGATGATCACGCGCATCCCGCGCTGGTGCGCCGCGTCCACGAACTCCACGAAGTCGGCGAGGTCGCCGAACTCGGGGAGGACCGAGGTGTAGTCGGCGACGTCGTACCCGCCGTCGCGCAGCGGGGACTTGAAGAACGGCGGCAGCCAGAGACAGTCCACGCCGAGCCACTGGAGGTAGTCCAGGCGGGACGTGATGCCCTTCAGGTCGCCGACGCCGTCGCCGTTGCTGTCCTGGAAGGAGCGGACCAGGACCTCGTAGAAGACGGCCCGCTTGAACCAGTCGGGGTCGCGGTCCTTGGCGGGGGTGTCCTCGAAGGTGTCGGGGACGGGATCGTTGACAGTCATGAGGTGGGTGACCCTCCGGTCTGCGGGGACGGTCGCAGGACGAGCACGTGCGCGGGCGTGACGCCCGGTTCCAGGCGCACGTAGGCGTTCCTGCCCCAGTGGTAGGTGGCTCCGGTGAGCTCGTCGCGCACCGGCGCGGTCTCGTGCCAGCCGAGGCCGAGTTCCGGCATGTTCAACGAGACCGTCGCCTCCTGGGTGTGGTGCGGGTCGAGGTTGACGACCACCAGAACGGTGTTCGAACCCGACTTCTTGGAGTACGCGATCACCTGCGCGTTGTCCGTCGTGTGGAAGGTCAGGTTCCGCAGCCGGCGGAGCGCCGGGTGGCGGCGCCGGATCCGGTTCAGCGAGGTGATCAGCGGCGTGATCGTCGCGCCCGCCCGCTCGGCCGACTCCCAGTCGCGCGGCCGCAGTTGGTACTTCTCCGAGTCCAGGTACTCCTCGCTGCCCGGGCGCAGCGGGGTGTTCTCGCACAGCTCGTACCCGGCGTAGATCCCCCAGGTCGGCGACAGCGTCGCCGCCAGCACCGCGCGCGCCTCGAAGGCCGGCCGGCCGCCCTCCTGGAGGTAGGCGTGCAGGATGTCCGGGGTGTTCACGAAGAAGTTGGGCCGCATCTGGGCCGCCACGTCACCGGACAGCTCGGTCAGGTACTCGGTCAGCTCGTCCTTGGTGTTCCGCCAGGTGAAGTACGTGTAGGACTGCTGGAAGCCGATCGCGCCCAGCGTCCGCATCATCGCCGGCCGGGTGAACGCCTCCGCCAGGAAGATCACGTCCGGGTCCGCGCCGTTGACCTCCCCGATCACCCGCTCCCAGAACACCACCGGCTTGGTGTGCGGGTTGTCCACCCGGAAGATCCGCACCCCGTGGTCCATCCAGTGCCGCAGCACCCGCACGGTCTCCGCGACGATCCCGTCCATGTTGTCGGCGGCGCCGTCGAACGCGATCGGGTAGATGTCCTGGTACTTCTTCGGCGGGTTCTCCGCGTACGCGATCGACCCGTCCGCCCGGTGGTGGAACCACTCCGGGTGCTTCTCCACCCACGGGTGGTCCGGCGAGCACTGCAGCGCGAAGTCCAGCGCGATCTCCAGGCGCAGTTCACGGGCCCGGGCCACGAAGGCGTCGAAGTCCTCGATCGTGCCCAGGTCGGGATGGACCGCGTCGTGCCCGCCCTCCGGCGAACCGATCGCCCACGGCACGCCCACGTCGTTCGGGGACGCCGACAGGGCGTTGTTCGGGCCCTTGCGGTGGGTCTCGCCGATCGGATGGATCGGCGGCAGATAGACCACGTCGAAGCCCATCGCCGCGATGGCCGGGAGCCGTTCGGCCGCGGTGCGGAAGTTCCCCGGCACCGTACGGCCCTTGACCTTCCGCACGCCCTCCGAGCGCGGGAAGAACTCGTACCAGGAGCCGTACAGCGCCCGCTCCCGCTCCACCCGCAGCGGGAACGCCGGGGAGGAGGAGACCAGTTCGCGCAGCGGATGCCGGTCCAGGGTCTCCGTCACCCGCGGCGCCAGCGCCGCCGCGAGCCGGGCCGCCGCCGGCGTCGACGCGTCGCGCAGCGCGTCCGCCGCCGCCAGCACCGCCTCGCGCCCGCCGCCCTTCTTCGGGACGCCCTTGGCGGCCCGCTCGTGCAGCTCCGCGCCCTCGGCCAGGACGAGTTCGGAGTCGATCCCGGCCGGGATCTTGATCCTCGCCGCGTGGCGCCAGGTCGCCAGCGGGTCGCTCCACGCCTCGACGGTGTACGTCCACAGGCCCTCGGCGTCCGGGGTGACCTCGGCACCCCAGCGGTCGGAGCCCTCGGCCAGCTCGCGCATCGGGGTCCACGGCCCCGGCCGGCCGGTCGGGCCGGTCAGTACGACATTGGCGGCGACCGCGTCGTGGCCCTCGCGGAAGACGGTCGCCGACACCTCGAAGGTCTCGCCGGCCACCGCCTTCGCGGGGCGCCGGCCACAGTCGACCAGCGGGCGGACGTCCAGTACGGGAATGCGTCCCATGAGCGGATTCACAGCATCACCTGATGGTTTGCGGGGGTGCGGGTGGTGGTGCGCTCTTTCTAGCCGCGCCGGAGGCCGGGGGGAGGACGGCATCGCCGCGCCCCTCCGCGTTCACTCGGATGGCGGGCCCACAGGGATGAAGACGGGTACGGGGAGGACGGATTCGGGGGTGACGGGGGAGCCCTGCCCACCTTCCCGGGCGGGCAATCCGGCCCTTTGTTAACTACTAGGGCGTAGGGGGCCGGGCAAGACGCGCGGCGGACACGAAACCCGCCCGGGCGCCCCGGACGCCCCCGATCTCCCGCCCGCGCTCGCTACGCTGACCGTCCGTCGTTCACCGGGTGCGGAAGGCGGCAGATCCGATGCAGACCGAGACCGGCGGCACGCGGGCCGTCCTCCACCACGTCCTCGCCGGACGGTGCCGGCTCGCCGCCGCGGGGGTCCGCGCCCTCGAACTCGCCCCCGGCGACCTCGCGCTGCTCCCCACCGGCGCCCGCCACCGGCTTGCGCCCGGGCCGGACGGTCCGCCCTTCCCACCCCTCGCCGGACCGGCCGGGCCCGCCGTCTCCGTGGCCGAACCCGGCGCGGGCGTCCGGATCCTGACCGTCCGCGGCGGATACGGCCGGCCGCCCGGCCCGCTCCTCGCCGCCGCCCTGCCCCGCGCCCTCCGCCTCGACCGGGCCCGCGTCCAGGCCGAGCCGCTGCTCCGCGACACCCTCGCCCTGCTCGCCGCCCCCGGCCGCCGCCCCGGGCCCGGCGACCGGCTGCTCGCCCTGCGGGTCCTGGAGACGGCCCTCGACCTGGCCGCCGCGCCCCGGCCGCCGGGCGGCCCGTACCGCCACCCCGGCATCGGCCGCTCCGTCGCCGCCATCGAGACCCGCTACGCCGAACCCTGGACCGTGGAGACCCTGGCCCGCGAGGCCGGGATGTCCCGCTCCGCCTTCACCGCCGCCTTCCGCGAGGCCGTCGGCACGCCCCCGGCCCGCCATCTGACGGCCCGCCGGATACGGGAGGCCGCCCGGCTGCTCGCCGAGACCGGGCTCCCCCAGTCGGCCGTACCCGCCCGCGTCGGCTACCGCAGCCGGGTCGGCTTCCACCTCGCCTTCCGCACCACCTACGGCCTGACCCCGGGGGAGTACCGGGCCGCCGCGCCCCGCCGCGTCTGAACCCGGCGGAGGCACCGTGGCCCCACGGCCGCCGACCCCCTACGCTCGGTGCGGCACGCCGGACGCACAGCGTGGTGCGTCCGCTCCGTACCGTCACCGGCCTGCGAAGGTGGGACACGTGAAGGCAATCCGTCGATTCACCGTGCGTCCTGTCCTCCCCGACACCCTTCGACCCCTCGCCGCCCTGGCGCGCAACCTGCGCTGGTCCTGGCACGAACCGACCCGCGCCCTCTTCGACTCCCTCGCCCCCGACGGGCTCGCGGGCGCCGACCCGGTCCGCGTCCTCGGCGCCCTGGAGGCGCCCCGGCTCGCCGCGCTCGCCGCCGACCGCGACTTCCTCGCCCGGCTCTCCGCCGCCGCCGAGGACCTCGACGCCTACCTGGCCCGGCCCCGCTGGTACCAGGAGCGCGGCTCCGGCGACGGGCCCGCCGCCCTCGCCTACTTCTCGCCCGAGTTCGGCGTCGCCGCCGCCCTGCCCCAGTACTCCGGCGGACTCGGCATCCTCGCCGGCGACCACCTCAAGTCCGCCAGCGACCTCGGCGTCCCGCTCATCGGCGTCGGACTCCTCTACCGGCACGGCTACTTCCGGCAGTCCCTCGGCCGCGACGGCTGGCAGCAGGAGCAGTACCCCGTCCTCGACCCCGGCGAGCTGCCCGTCACCCTGCTCCGCGAACCCGACGGCACCCCCGCCCGGATCGCCCTCGCCCTGCCCGGCGGACGCAGCCTCCACGCACACCTGTGGATCGCCCAGGTCGGCCGGGTCCCGCTGCTCATGCTCGACTCGGACGTCGAGGAGAACGCCCCCGGCGAGCGGTCCGTCACCGACCGGCTCTACGGCGGCGGCAGCGAGCACCGGCTCCTCCAGGAGATGCTGCTCGGCATCGGCGGCGTCCGCGCGGTCCGCACGTACACCCGGCTCACCGGCCACCCCGCGCCCGAGGTCTTCCACACCAACGAGGGCCACGCCGGCTTCCTCGGCCTCGAACGGATCCGCGAACTCCAGGGCGAGGGACTGGACTTCGACGCCGCGCTGGAGACCGTCCGGGCCGGCACCGTCTTCACCACCCACACCCCCGTCCCGGCCGGCATCGACCGCTTCGACCGCGACCTCGTCGCCCGCCACCTCGGCGACGACGGCGCCCTGCCCGGCCTCGACACCGGCCGGATCCTCGCCCTCGGCGACGAGACCCCGCTCGGCGGCGACCCCGGCGTCTTCAACATGGCCGCCATGGGCCTGCGGCTCGCCCAGCGCGCCAACGGCGTCTCCACCCTCCACGGCACCGTCAGCCGCGAGATGTTCGCCGGACTCTGGCCCGGCTTCGACGCCGACGAGGTGCCGATCGCCTCGATCACCAACGGCGTCCACGCCCCCACCTGGACCGCCCCCGAGGTCGGCCGGCTCGGCCCCGACGCGAGCGACCGCGAACTGTGGGAGCTGCGCCGCGCCCTGCGCACCCGGCTCGTCGCCGACGTCCGGGACCGGGTGCGGGCCTCCTGGCGGCAGCGCGGCGCCGCCGCCGCCGAACTCGGCTGGACCGACACCGTCCTCGACCCCGAGGTCCTCACCATCGGCTTCGCCCGCCGGGTCCCCTCGTACAAGCGGCTCACCCTGATGCTCCGCGACAAGGAACGGCTGCGCGCCCTGCTGCTCCACCCCGAGCGGCCGGTGCAGCTGGTCGTCGCCGGCAAGGCCCACCCGGCCGACGACGGCGGCAAGAAGCTCGTCCAGGAACTGGTCCGGTTCGCCGACGACCCCCGGGTCCGGCACCGGATCGTCTTCCTGCCCGACTACGGCATGGAGATGGCCCGCGGCCTCTACCCCGGCTGCGACGTCTGGCTCAACAACCCGCTGCGCCCCCTGGAGGCGTGCGGCACCAGCGGCATGAAGGCCGCCCTCAACGGCTGCCTCAACCTCTCCGTCCTCGACGGCTGGTGGGACGAGTGGTACGAGCCCGAGTTCGGCTGGGCCATCCCCACCGCCGACGGCGCCGCCGCGGCCGACGAGGAGCGCCGCGACGACCTGGAGGCCGCCGCCCTCTACGAGCTGATCGAACGCCGGGTCGCCCCCCGCTTCTACGACCGCGGCGCCGACGGCGTCCCCGCCGCCTGGACCGCCATGGTCCGCCGCACCCTCGCCGACCTCGGCCCCAAGGTGCTCGCCGACCGGATGGTCCGCGAGTACGTGGAGCGTCTGTACGACCCCGCCGCCGCGGCCCACCGGGCGCTCACCCCCGGCCGCGCCCAGGAGCTCGCCGCCTGGAAGGCGCGGGTGCGGGCCGCCTGGCCGGGCGTCTCGGTGGACCACGTGGAGATCGGCGACGACCTCGCGGAGGCCGGCGCCGAGCTGGGCGCCACCCCGGTCGTCCGCGTCCGGGTCGCGCTCGGCGGCCTCGCCCCGGACGACGTGGAGGTGCAGGCCGTCACCGGCCGGGTGGACGCCGACGACACCCTCACCGGCACCCGTACCGTCACGCTCAAACCGTCCGGCGGCCCCGACCTGGAGGGCCGGCAGCCCTACGCGGGCACCCTGGAGCTGGACCGCACCGGCCCCTTCGGCTGCACCGTCCGCGTCCTGCCCGCCCACCCGCTCCTCGCCCACCCCGCCGAACTCGGCCTCCTCGCCCTGCCCGAGGAGCCCGGCGGCGAGGGCGCGGGCAACCGGGGCGCGGGGGTCCTCCTGAGGTAGCCGCCCGCCCGGGGCCCGTCCGCGGGGCCCCGGGCCGTCCGGAGGGCACAGCCTAGGCTGGACCGCATGATCAGGGTGCTGCTCGCCGACGACGAGGCGATGATCCGTGCCGGGGTACGGGCCATCCTCACCACCGACCCCGGGATCGACGTGGTCGCCGAGGCGGGCGACGGGCACGAGGCCGTGGAGCTGGCCCGGCTCCACCGGCCCGACGTGGCCGTCCTCGACATCCGGATGCCCCGCCTCGACGGCCTCGCCGCCGCCGACGCGCTCCGCCGCGACCTGCCGGACACGGCGGTCGTCATGCTCACCACCTTCTCCGAGGACGACTACATCGCCCGCGCCCTCGGCGGCGGCGTCGGCGGCTTCCTCCTCAAGTCCGGCGACCCGCGCGAGCTGATCGCCGGGGTCCGCGCGGTCGCCGCCGGCGGCGCCGCCCTCTCGCCCACCGTCGCCCGCCGGGTCATCGACACCCTCGGCGGCGAGCGGCTCACCCGCGCGGCCGACGCCCGCGCCCGGCTGGCCCCGCTCACCGGCCGCGAACGCGAGGTCGTCGCGCTGCTCGCCGCCGGCTGCTCCAACCAGGAGATCGCCGCCCGGATGTACGTCGTCGAGGGCACCGTCAAGGCCCATGTGAGCGCGGTCCTCGGCCGGCTCGGCCTGCGCAACCGCGTCCAGCTCGCGATCCTCGCCCACGAGGCCGGGCTGGTCGCGGAGGGACCCCCCGGTGCCTGAGACCTCCGCGGCGCGCCGCCGCCTCTTCGACCTGGCGCTGTGGCTGCTGCTCTGCGTGCCGGTGCTGCTCCGCTCCGACCCGAACGACGGCGGGTCCTGGCTCCAGGTCGCCGCCGGGGTCACCGTGCTCGGCGGCTGCGTCGCCGTCAGCCGGCGGTGGCCGCTGCTGCCGCTCGCGGTCACCTGCGCGGCGAGCCTGCCGGCCTCGCTGGAGCTGTTCACCCCCTCGTACAGCCTCGCCCTGGTCGCCTTCGGCTATCTCGCCGGGCGCCGGCAGGACCACACCCGCGGCTCGCTGTGGCTGTTCGGCGGCGTGGCGGCGGTCGGGCTGCTGCTCACCCGGCTCACCGGCACCTCGCTCGGCCCCTGGTTCACCCTGCTCCTCGCGCTCGCGCTGGCGATCGTGGCGCCCTGGCTGGTGGGGCGGTACGTGCGCCAGTACGACCGGCTGGTGCGCAGCGGCTGGGAGCTGGCGGACCGGATGGAGCGGGAGCAGGCGGCGGTCGCCGACCGGGAGCGGCTGCGGGAGCGGTCCCGGATCGCCGGGGACATGCACGACTCCCTCGGCCACGACCTGGCGCTGATCGCGGTGCGGGCCGGCGTCCTGGAGGTGGATCCGGGGCTCGGGCCGGAGCAGCAGCGGGCGGCGGGGGAGCTGCGGCAGGCGGCCGCGGAGGCCACCGAGCGGCTGCGGGACGTCATCGGGGTGCTGCGGGAGGAGGGCGCGGGGGCCCCGACGGCGCCGGCCGACGAGACGGTCGGCGACCTGGTGGACCGGGCGCGGGCCTCGGGCCTCGACGTGACGCTGGTCGGCGCGGCGCCGGAGCTGCCGGGGATGGCGGGCCGGGCGCTGCACCGGGTGGTGCAGGAGGGGCTGACGAACGCGGCCAAGCACGCCCCGGGCGCGGCGGTCACGGTCGAGGTCCGGGAGGCCGGCGAGCGGGTGACGGTACGGGTGGGCAGCGGGCCGGGCGCCGGGTCGGGGCCGCCCGCCTCCGGGGGCTCCGGCCTGGTCGGTCTCGACGAGCGGGTGCGGCTCGCGGGCGGCACGCTGACCCACGGCCCGGTGCGCGGCGGCGGGTTCGAGCTGACGGCGGTGCTGCCGCGGCGGGCGCCCGCCGCGGTGCCGGCCGCGCCGACCTCGGCCCGGGAGCTGGACCGGGCCCGGCGGCGGGTGCGCAAGGACCTGGTGCGGGCGATCTGGATCCCGCTGGCGCTGCTGGCCGCGCTGGCGGTGCTGACGGCGGGCGTGGCGCTGTGGTCGCAGTCCCGCTCGTACCTGGAGCCCGACAACTACGCGCGGCTGCTGGTCGGCCAGGCGTACGCGGAGATCGTGGAGGACCTGCCGGACCACGCGCTGGAGCGGCTGCCCGCGGGGCTGCCGCCGGAGCCGGCGGGCGTGGACGAGTGCCGCTACTACCAGGCGACGGTCTTCGCGGAGCGTCCGGTCTACCGGCTCTGCTTCACGGCGGGCCGGCTCGTCTCCCGGGACGAGCTGGCGGGGTGAGACGGGGCGAGGCCCCCGGGGCTGGGTGCCGGCCGGCGGCCCCCCCCCCGGGGGGGCGGGCCAGACGGGGCGGGGCGGGTGTA
>NZ_JBHYKM010000005.1:64102-76898 GCF_042741435.1 Streptomyces sp. NPDC058955
GGGGGGGGGGGTCCGGCCCCCGGGGGGGGGGGGGGGGGGCCGCGGGGGGGCGGCGGGGGGGTCGCGCCCCGCGGGGCCCCCCCGCGCCTCGTGTGTGCCGTCCCTTACGGGAAGGTCAGCTTGAAGCTGTTGATGTAGCCGGTGTCGATGGAGGCCTTGTCCTGGACGCGGAGCTTCCAGGTGCCGTTGGCCACCTCGGACGAGGCGTTGACCGTGTAGGTCTGCACGAGGTTGTCCGCGCTGCCGCCGGAACGGTTGTGCAGGTTGTAGACCGAGCCGTCGGGGGCGATGAGGTCGACGACCAGGTCACCGATGTAGGTGTGGACGACGTCCACGCCGACGGAGAGGTTGCTGGGCGCGTTGCCCGTGCGGCCCGTGACGTTGACCGAGGAGGTCACCGCGGCGCCGTTGTCCGGGATGGACACGTCGGCGGTGTTCTCGAAGACCGTGCCGGTGGGCGGGGTGGTGCCGGGGCGGGTGCCGACGTTGACGGCGGCCCAGGCGTGCTGGACGGCGAGGGCCTCGGTGCTGCCGACGCCGTACAGCTCCTCGGCGGCCGCGACCGTGCCGGTGCGGGCGCCCGCGTAGTTGGTGGACGAGGTCCACTTGGTGGTGAGCGCCTTGAACCAGATCAGCCGGGCCTTCTCGATGCCGATGCCGGTGACCGGCAGGCCGTCGGAGGTCGGCGAGTCGTAGGTCACGCCGTTGACGGTCTTGACGCCGCTGCCCTCGGAGAGCAGGTAGAAGAAGTGGTTCGCCGGGCCCGAGGAGTAGTGGACGTCGATCGAGCCGATGCCCGAGTACCACGCGTCCTTGGACGAGCCGTCCTTGCTGGGCTTGTCCATGTAGCGGAGCGGGGTGCCGTTGCCGCGGATGTCGATCTTCTCGCCGACGAGGTAGTCGCCCTTGTCGTTGGCGTTGTTGGCGTAGAACTCGACGGCCGCCGCGAAGATGTCGGAGGTGGCCTCGTTGAGGCCGCCGGACTCGCCGCTGTAGACGAGCTTGGCGGTGACCGAGGTCAGGCCGTGGGTCATCTCGTGGGCGGCCACGTCGATGGACGTGAGCGGCTTGGCGTTGTTCGTGCCGTCGCCGTACGTCATGCAGAAGCAGGAGTCCTGCCAGAAGGCGTTGACGTAGGCGTTGCCGTAGTGGACCCGGGAGTACGCGCCGACGCCGTCGCCGCGGATGCCGCTGCGGCCGTGCACGTTCTTGTAGTAGTCCCAGGTGAGCGCGGCGCCGTAGTGGGCGTCGGCGCCGGCCGTCTCCAGGTTGGTCGGCGTGCCGTCGCCCCAGACGTCGTCCGAGCCGGAGAAGAGCGTGCCGGTGCCGGAGGTGCCCCGGTTGAGGTTGTACGTCTTGTGGTTGCCGCGGCCGGTGTCGGTCAGCGTGTACGAGGGCGCCGTGCCGAGCGTGACCTGGCCGCTGTACTGGGTGTTGCCGGTGCCGGTGTGCACGGCCTGCCACTCGTACAGCTTGGCGCCGGACTTGGCGTCGGTGACGACATGCAGCTCGTTCGGCGTGCCGTCGTGCTGGAGGCCGCCGACGACGGTCTCGTACGCCAGGACCGGGGCGCCGCTCTGCGCCATCCAGACGACCTTGCGCGGGGCGCGCTCGCTCTTGGTGGCCTTCGAGCCCTCGGCGGCGGCGACGCCGACGGCCTGCTTCTCCGCGGCGGCGGGGGCGACGGTGGCCGCGAGGTCGACGTTCTTCAGCTCCGCGCGGGAGGACTTGGAGACGCCGGTGGTGGCGCCGGCCTTGGACTCGGCCACGATCAGGTCGCCGCCGAGGACCGGGAGGCCCGCGTAGGTGCGCTCGTAGCGCGTGTGGGTGGTGCCGTCGCGGTCCTGGACCACGTCGCGGACGACCAGCTTCTCCTGGGCGCCGAGGCCCAGCTCCGCGGCGGTCTCGGCCTTGGCGGCGTCGGCGGCCTTGATCAGCGCGGTGCGCTGGGCGGGGGAGAGGTCGGCGGGGAGCTTGCCCGGGTCGACCTTCCCGAGGGCCGACGCCTGGGCGCCGGCCGTGCCGAGGTTGTCGGCGGAGGCGCTGCCGGCCTGGACGCCGACGGCGATCATGGCGGCGGCGGCGATGAGCGCGCCGGTCGCGGTGGCACGGCGGCTGGGCGTGGATCTCACGCGGACTCCTTTTGCGAGGGGGGTACCGGACCGCTGGGTGGGCGGGCCGGGCAGGGCAAGCAGAGCGGTGACGCACGATCGGGTGAAGCGGCGAACGCGGTTGCGAGGAACCGGGGGAAGACTGGCAGCTACCGCCGGTATCTGTCAGGAGCGCGTCAATAACTTGGCCGGAAGTCGTCCGCTGCGCGCACGGGCGCGTTCGTTAACCGGACGTTTCACCGATCTTGCACGGGGCGCCGCACCCCGTTCGGCGTGCGGGAACGCCGCGTCGTCCGCGCGGCGGGCGGCCGGCGCGGCGGCCGCCGTCCCGCCCTTCGGACGCGGGACGGCTTTACCGAACCGATGGCCGGATCGTTTCGGCGGGAACAGGACCCTCCGCGTCCGCCGCCGGCGCGGGGCGCGCCCGCCGGGCGGCACGCCCCAGGACCTCCGGGCGCCGTCAGCCCGTCAGCCCGCTCCGTCCGTCGGCCCGCTCGGCCCGCTCAGCCCGTCAGGGAGTCCCGCCAGGCGCGGTGGAGGCCCGCGTAGCGGCCCTCGCCGCCGACCAGGTCGGCCGGGGGGCCGTCCTCGACGACGCGGCCCGCCTCCATCACCAGGACCCGGTCCGCGACCTCGACCGTGGACAGGCGGTGGGCGATGACCACCGCCGTACGGCCCGCCAGGACCGTGTCCATCGCGTGCTGCACCGCCCGCTCGCCCGGCACGTCCAGCGAGCTCGTCGCCTCGTCCAGGATCAGCACCGCCGGGTCCGCCAGGAGCGCCCGGGCGAAGGCCACCAGCTGGCGCTGACCGGCCGAGATCCGCCCGCCCCGCTTCCGTACGTCGGTGTCGTAGCCGTCCGGCAGCCCGGCGATGAACTCGTGCGCGCCGATCGCCTTCGCCGCCTGCTCGATCTCCTCCCGGGTGGCGTCCGGGCGGCCGATCGCGATGTTCTCCGCCACCGTCCCGGAGAACAGGAACGCCTCCTGCGTCACCATCACCACCCCGCGCCGCAGCTCGGGAGTGGCCAGTTCGCGCAGGTCGACGCCGTCGAGCAGGACCCGGCCGTCCGTCGGGTCGTAGAAGCGCGCGAGCAGCTTCGCCAGCGTCGACTTGCCGGCGCCGGTCGCGCCGACCACCGCCACCGTCTGCCCCGCCGGGATCCGCAGGGAGAACCGGGGCAGCACCTCGCCGCCCGTCCGGTACGCGAACCGCACCCCGTCGAAGACGACCTCGCGGCCCGGCGCCGTCCCGGCCCGCTCCGGCAGCTCCCGCGGCGCGGTCGCCTCCGGCACGCCCGGTTCCTGCGCCAGCAGGCCCGCGATCTTCGACAGCGACGCCGCCGCCGACTCGTACGAGTTGAGGAACATGCCGAGCCGGTCGATCGGGTCGTAGAGCCGCCGCACGTACAGCACCGCCGCCGCGAGCACGCCCAGCTCCAGCGAACCCGCCGCCACCCGGTAGGCGCCCCACAGGCACATTCCGGCCACCGCCGTGTTCGCCACCAGCCGCGAGCCCACCACATAGCGGGCCATCTCCAGGAGCGCGTCGCCGTTGCTCCGCTCGTGCCGGTGGTTGAGCGCCGCGAACTCCGCGTCGTTCACCCGCTCCCGGCGGAACGCCCGCACCGGACGGATCCCGTTCATCGTCTCCGCGAACTTCACGATCACCCCGGCGATCGCCGTCGACCGCTCCGCGAACACCGCGCCGGCCCGCCGCCGGTACCTCCGCACCAGCAGGTACAGCGGCCCGAACGAGGCCACCGCCACCGCGCCGATCCCCAGGTCCAGCCAGAGCAGCACCAGCGCGATCGACACGAACGACAGCACCACCCCGATCAGCTCCTGGAGCCCCTCCGACAGCAGCTCCCGCAGCGACTCCACGTCCGTCGTCGACCGCGAGATCAGCCGCCCCGAGGTGTACCGCTCGTGGAAGTCCACGCTCAGCACCTGCGCGTGCCGGAAGATCCGCCCCCGCAGATCGAGCAGCACGTCCTGGTTGATCCGCGCGGCGCCCCGCACGAACGCGTACTGGAGCGCCCCGGCCCCGGCCGCGCACAGCAGACAGCCCACCGCCACCGCGAGCAGCGGACCGTGGTCCCCGGCCCGGAAGGCCGGCACGCCCCGGTCGATCGCGTACGCCACGAGCAGCGGGCCCGCCTGGACCGCCGCCTCCTTCACCAGCAGCACCAGCGCCGCCACCGCCACCCGGAAGCGGTGCGCGGCCAGCAGCGAGCGCAGCAGCGCGCCGGTCGCCCCGCGCGGCGCCGGCAGGTCGTCCCGGTCGAACGGATCGCCGGGTCCGGCCTCGACCGCCCGCTCCTCCTCCGGCTCCACGAGCGTGGTGTCCGTCATGGCTTCCCGTTCCCCTCGCCCGACATCAGCCAGGCGTACTCGGTGCTGCTCCGCAGCAGTTCCTGGTGGGTGCCGACCGCCGCGATCCGGCCGCCGGACAGCAGCGCCACCCGGTCGGCCAGCATCACCGTCGACGGCCGGTGCGCCACGACCAGCGCCGTCGTCTCCCTCAGCACCTCGCGCAGGGCCGCCTCCACCCGCGCCTCGGTGTGCACGTCGAGCGCCGACAGCGGATCGTCGAGCACCAGGAAGCGGGGCCGGCCGACCACCGCCCGGGCCAGCGCGAGCCGCTGCCGCTGACCGCCCGAGAGGCTCAGCCCCTGCTCGCCGACCTGCGTCCCGGCCCCCTCCGGCAGCCGCCCGACGAAACCGTCCGCCTGCGCGATCCCGAGCGCCCGGTCCAGCTCCGGCGTGCCGGCGGAAGCGTCCGCGCCCATCAGCACGTTCTCGCCGACGCTCGCCGAGAAGAGGGTCGGCTCCTCGAACGCCACCGACACCAGCGTGCGCAGCCGCTCACGTCCCATCAGGGCGATGTCCTCGCCGTCCAGCAGGATCCGCCCGGCGCTCGCCTCGTGCAGCCGCGGCACCAGCGCGGTCAGCGTGGTCTTGCCGGAGCCGGTCGCCCCGACCAGCGCCAGCGTCTCGCCCGGCCGCACGTGCAGGTCGATGCCGTCGAGCACGGGCGGGGCGCCGTCCGGCGCGTCCGGGAACCGGAACGACACGCCCTCGAAGCGCAGTCCGTCGCCGGCCGTCCTCTCCGCGGTCGCCGTGGCCGCCGCGACCGCGTCCCGCTCCTCCTCGGCGTCCATCACCTCGAAGTACCGTTCCGTCGCCGTCACCGCCTCCTGGCTCATCGCGAGCAGGAAGCCGATCGACTCCACCGGCCAGCGCAGCGCGAGCGCCGTCGACAGGAAGGCCACCAGGGTGCCCGCCGACAGCGCGCCGTCCGCGACCCGCACCGAGCCCAGCACCAGCGCCGCGCCGATCGCCAGCTCCGGCAGGACCGTGATCAGCGCCCAGATCGTGGCGAGCAGCCGCGCCTTGGACAGCTCCGTGGAGCGCAGCAGCACCGCGAGCCGGCGGAAGGACTCGGCCTGGCTGCGGTGCCGGCCGAAGCCCTTGACGATCCGGATGCCGAGGACGCTCTCCTCCACCACCGTCGTCAGGTCGCCCACCTGGTCCTGCGCCCGCCGCGCCACCGCCCCGTACCGCCGCTCGAAGTACGAGCAGAGCACCATCACCGGCACCACCGGCGTCAGCAGCACGAGCCCCAGCGACCAGTCCTGCGCGAGCAGCAGCGCGCAGCCCGCCAGGATGGTCACCGCGTTGACGACCAGGAAGGTCAGCGGGAAGGCCAGGAACATCCGGACGATCATCAGGTCCGTGGTGCCGCGCGACAGCAACTGCCCCGAAGCCCACCGGTCGTGGAAGGCGATCGGCAGCCGCTGGAGCCGCCCGTACAGGTCCTCCCGCATCCGCGCCTCCACGGACGACAGCGGCCGCGCCACCAGCCACCGCCGCAACCCGAACAGCGCGGCCTCGGCGACCCCGAGCAGCAGCAGGTACAGCGCCCCCAGCCACACCCCGCCCGGGTCCCGCTCGGCGACCGGCCCGTCCACCAGCCACTTCAGCACCAGCGGGATGACGAGGGCCAGACAGGAGGCGACGATCGCGACACCGGCGGCGCTGAAGAACCGCCCGCGCACGGGCCGCACGTACGGCCAGAGCCGCAGCAGCACCCGCACGGCCGAACGGCGGACGGGGGCGGACTCGGAGGTGACAGATTTCTCGGGCATCAGGCCCGACCCTACGGTTCGCCCCTGACACGTCTCACCCGATTTTCGGACGGCTTCGGACGGCGCCGTAGGATCCCTGCCCGGTACACGCACCAGGGGTGGGGAGAACACCATGAGGACCCGGCACGGATTCCGCGCGGCGGCGGTCGCGCTGCCGCTGCTGCTCGCCGTCGTCGGCTGCGAGAGCGGCGCGGGGAGGACGGGTGACCCCGGGGGCGAGGGCACGAGCGCGAGCGCCTCCCCGTCCCGGCCGTCCGTCTTCGAGGCGCCCGCGGACAAGCAGCCCGGCGTCGCGGGCGACAGGCTCGCGGACAGCGGGACGGCTCGCTTCACCACGACCGTCACCTACACGACCTCCGGCGGAAGCGCCGTGGAACGGACGACCGGCGTCCTCGACTGGCGGAAGGACGCCGCCCGGGCGGAACGGGCCCGTCAGGTGCCGGCCGGTTTCCCGGCCGCCGTCGCGGACGACCTGGGCCTCACGCCCGGCCTGAGCGACCGTCACGAGTACGCCGTCGAGGGGAACGAGGTCGCGTACCGTCAGAAGAGCGGGGCCTGGCTGCGGTACACCGCCTCCGACCCCAAGAAGTTCGCCGACCTGGCCGGCGGCGTCCTCGGCCTCTCGGGCGACGCCGCCCCGTGGGGGCGCACCCTCGCCGAGACGCTGAAGATGTCCTCCGCCCTCGGCCATGAGGCACGGCCCGACGGCGGACGCCGCTACCGGACGCACGTCGACGGGCTGACGGCGCAGAGCGCGCTGCCCTCCAACGTCACCGGGCACCTGGACGGGTACGGCTCCGCGCAGACCGTCGTCGTCGACCTCGACCGGCAGGGCCGGCTCGTGCGCGCCGAGGCCGACTTCGGCCCGCTGGTCGAGGAACTGCGGAAGGCGGGGTCGCTGCGGGGGCTGACCGGCCTCCGGGTCGAACTCGCCCTCACCGGGCACGGCGGCCCGGTCGCCGCGCTCGTCCCCGCCACCGAGCGGTCCGAGGCAGCCCGGACGGTGCTCACACCGTTCGACGAGGTCGAGACCGGCGCCTGCGCGTCCAGGGACACCGGCCTGGACACCCCGGAGATCGTCCGTGTCGTCCCCTGCGGACGCGGTGCCGACCTGCGGGTCGTCGGGCAGCACCTGATCGACGAGCCCATCGAGGACGAGGGCCGCGAGGCACGGGCGCGGCGGCTCGCCGCCGAGCGCTGCGGCGCGGACTTCCGTGCGGCGCCGGCCGCCTGGACGGCGGGCGTCCGGCCCGCGGGCACGTACCGGGTCTCGGGGGAGGAGCGGTTCGATTTTCCGTCCGGCGGGAAGCGCGGCACCGCCGTCGAGGGAGACTTCACCTGCTACGTGACCCTCCGCTGACGCCCCCTCACCCCGTCACCCGCAGCAGCACCACCGACCGTGCCCCCACCTCCAGGGTCGACCCGCCCGGGTGGAGGGTGGCCGGGGGTGCGGTCTGGTCGTCGAGGGACGTGTCCAGGACGCGTTCGTAGGTCTGGGCCCAGGGCGCTCCGGGGAGGCGGAAGTCCAGGGGGGCCGGGCCCGCGTGGAGGACGGCGAGGAAGCTGTCGTCGAGGACCTGTTCGCCGCGTTCGTCCCGGCCCGGTATGTCGCGGCCGGAGAGGTAGAGGGCGAGGGTGGCGGAGGGCGCGTACCAGTCCCGCTCGGTCATCTCGGTGCCGTCGGGGCCGAACCAGGCCAGGTCGCGCAGCCCGTCGGCGCCCTGGGGGCGGCCGGAGAAGAAGGCGCGGCGGCGCAGCACGGGGTGGCGGTGGCGGAGGGCCAGGAGCCGCCTCGTCAGGGCGAGGAGCTGGGCGCGGCCGGGGTCGTCGGGGAGGGACCAGTCGAGCCAGCCGATCTCGTTGTCCTGGCAGTAGGCGTTGTTGTTGCCGCCCTGGGTGCGGCCCATCTCGTCGCCCGCGACGAGCATCGGGACGCCGGTGGAGAGCAGCAGCGTGGTGAGCAGGTTGCGGAGCTGGCGGAGCCGGAGGGCGTTCACCTCCGGGTCGTCGGTCTCGCCCTCCGTCCCGCAGTTCCAGGAGCGGTTGTCGTGGGTGCCGTCCCGGTTGCCCTCGCCGTTGGCCTCGTTGTGCTTGCGCTCGTACGTCACCAGGTCGCGGAGGGTGAAGCCGTCGTGGGCGGTGACGAAGTTGACCGAGGCGTACGGGCGCCGGCCGCCCCAGGCGTAGAGGTCGCTGGAGCCGGAGAGCCGGTAGCCGAGGTCGCGCACGTCGGGCAGGGCGCCGCGCCAGAAGTCCCGTACGGCGTCCCGGTAGCGGTCGTTCCACTCGGTCCAGAGGGGAGGGAAGGCGCCCACCTGGTAGCCGCCGTTGCCGACGTCCCAGGGTTCGGCGATGAGCTTCACCCGGCGCAGGACCGGGTCCTGGGCGATGACGGCGAGGAACGGCGACAGCATGTCGACGTCGTGCATCGAGCGGGCCAGCGCGGCCGCCAGGTCGAAGCGGAAGCCGTCGACGCCCATCTCGGTCACCCAGTACCGCAGGGAGTCGGTGATGAGCCGCAGCACCTGCGGCTGGACGACGTGCAGGGTGTTGCCGCAGCCGGTGTAGTCGGCGTAGCGCCGCGCGTCCGACTGGAGCCGGTAGTAGCCGCGGTTGTCGATGCCCTTCAGGGACAGGGTCGGGCCCAGCTCGCCGGCCTCCGCCGTGTGGTTGTAGACGACGTCGAGGACGACCTCGATGCCGGCCGCGTGCAGCGCCCGGACCATCCGCTTGAACTCGCCGACCTGCTGGCCGGTGGTGCCGGACGAGGAGTAGCCGGCGTGCGGGGCGAAGTAGCCGATCGAGTTGTAGCCCCAGTAGTTGGTGAGGCCGCGGCGCAGCAGGTGGTCCTCGTGGGCGAACTGGTGGACCGGCAGCAGCTCGACGGCCGTCACCCCGAGGCGTACGAGGTGGTCGATCGCGGCCGGGTGGGCGAGGCCCGCGTAGGTGCCCCGCAGCCGCTCGGGGATGCCGGGGTGCCGGGCGGTGAAGCCCTTGACGTGCAGCTCGTAGATGACGGAGTCCTGCCAGGGCGTCTTGGGCCGGCGGTCGTCGGACCAGTCGTCGTCGTCCCGCACGACGACCCCCTTGGGCACGTACGGGGCGGAGTCCCGCTCGTCGCGGACGGTGTCGGCGACGTGCTGCTGCGGCCAGTCCCGCACGTGCCCGTACACCTCGGGCGGCAGCGCGAACTCGCCGTCGACGGCCCGCGCGTACGGGTCGAGGAGCAGTTTCGCGGGGTTCCAGCGGGCGCCGGTCCACGGGTCCCAGCGGCCGTGCACCCGGTAGCCGTACCGCTGCCCGGGGCCGACGCCCGGCACGAAGCCGTGCCAGATCTCGTGGGTGAGCTCGGTCAGCGGCAGCCGGGTCTCGGTGCCGTCCGGGGCGAAGAGGCAGAGCTCGACCGCCTCCGCGCCGCCCGCCCAGAGGGCGAAGTTGGTGCCCCGGGTCCCGTCCGGACCGACCCGGCAGCGGGCCCCGAGGGGGGTGGGCGCGCCCGGCCACACGGGGGGCGCGGTCCGTCCCGGGGCATGCTCCGGTACCGCCTGCTGTTCGGCTGCGCTCGACACCGCCCTGGCCTCCCGCGGCTCCGGCGGGCCCGCGTGACGGGGCGGGGGCGTCCCGGCCCCGGCCCCGCGCGTCCTCCCGCACCCTCGTGTACTCCCGGTCGTCCTCCCTGTTCTGCCCGCAGGGCCGTCCCCCCAACATGGCCCGCGCGCACGTTTCCCCTGGAGGGGGGTCGTCGTTGGGCCACGCGTGACACGTGTATGGGAACGGGCCGGGCAACTCCTCGCGGTCGCGGGGCTCCTCGTGGGTCTCGCCGGCTGCACCGGATCGGACGGGGAAGGAGGCGTCGGCCTAGGGCTTCCCGGCAAGGCGAGGGCCCCGGGCGACGTGATCCGGGTCAGCCCGGAGGACGGCAGCCGCGCGGTGCCCGCGGACGGCCCCCTGGAGGTACGGGTGGACAGCGGGCGGCTCGAACGGGTGAGCGTGACCCAGGTGGCGGACGGGCGCCGTTCCGCCGTCCCCGGCACGGTCTCCGCCGACGGGCTGCGCTGGCGGCCGGCCGGCTCCGCCCGGCTCGCGCTCGCCGCGAAGTACAGCGTCGACGCGGTGGCGCTCGACGCGCACGGGCGCCGCTCGGCCCGGCACACCACCTTCACCACGGTGGTGCCGGAGAGCCGGTTCATCGGCTACTTCACGCCGGAGAACCGTTCCACTGTCGGCGCCGGCATGATCGTCTCCTTCGGCTTCAACCGCCCGATCGAGAACCGGGCCGAGGTGGAGCGGGCCATCCGGGTCACCGCCGACCCGCCGGTGGAGGTCGTGGGCCACTGGTTCGGCAAGGAGCGGCTCGACTTCCGCCCCGCCGAGTACTGGGCGCCCGGCACGAAGGTGACGGTGGAGCTGGGGCTCCGGGACGTCGAGGGCGCCCCCGGCGTCTACGGCATCCAGCGCAAGACGGTCGGCTTCACGGTCGGCCGCTCCCAGGTCTCCCTGGTCGACGCCGCCGCCCACACCATGGAGGTGCGGCGGGACGGGCGGGTCCTCGCCACCCTGCCGATCACCGCGGGCGCGCCGAAGACCACCACGTACAACGGGAAGATGGTGGTGACCGAGCTGTACGACGTGACCCGGATGAACGGGGCCACGGTCGGCTTCGGCGGCGAGTACGACATCAAGGACGTGCCGCACGCGATGCGGCTCACCGAGTCGGGCACCTTCATCCACGGCAACTACTGGGCCGACGAAGCCACCTTCGGCTCGGCCAACGTCAGCCACGGCTGTGTGGGGCTGCGGGACGTGAAGGGCGGCGGCTCCGACACCCCGGCGGGCTGGTTCTTCGACCGGAGCCTGATCGGCGACGTCGTCGAGGTGGTCAACTCCAAGGACCGGAAGGTCGCTCCGGACAACGGTCTCGGCGGCTGGAACCTGGACTGGGCGGGGTGGAAGGCGGGTTCCGCGCTCGGCTGACCCGGCTCCGGAGCGGAGCCCGGACGCGCGCCGCTCCCCGTCCGCCTCCGGTCCCGCGCCGACTGGGACTGAACGGTGACATTCACGTGGAACTTTCGTGTCTTCCGGTGTGATTATCTAGCGCCGTGCACGGGACGTGCGCATGGGGGTGGGGCCCGGTCAGCCGCCGGGTCGTGCGAGGGGAGAAGACCATAGTGAACGGGCAGCCGATATCCGGGACGGCGGCGCGGCGGCGGGGCGTCCGTCTCGGAGCACTGGCCGCGGGGGCGCTGATGGTGGTCCTCACCGCCTGCGGCGGCGGGGAGCCGGCCGAGAAGTCGCCCCACGGGGGGAAGGGCGAGCTGCCGGGGAGCAGCGCCCCGGACAACGCCGCCTCGCAGGCGGTCGTCACGGTCCTGCCGAAGGACGGCGCCGACTCGGTCGCCACCAGCGGGGCCCTCAAGGTCACCGCCGAGCAGGGCAAGCTGACCACCGTGACCGTCGCCGACTCCAAGGGCGCGGCCGTCGAGGGGAAGATCTCGGCGGACGGCGCGAGCTGGGAGCCGCTGGCCCACCTGTCGGCCGGCACCCAGTACAAGGTCCACGCGATCGCCAAGGACGCCGAGGGCCGCGAGTCGGCGAAGGACACCACCTTCACCACCCTGGTCCCGAAGAACACCTTCATCGGCCACTACACGCCGGAGGCGGACACCACCGTCGGCGTCGGCATGCCGGTCTCCATCAACTTCACCCGGGGCATCACCGACCCCGAGGCCGTGGAGAAGGCCATCAAGGTCACGGCCGAGCCGGCTGTCGAGATCGAGGGCCACTGGTTCGGCAACGACCGCCTCGACTTCCGCCCCGAGGAGTACTGGAAGGCCGGGACGAAGGTCACCGTCGAGCTCAACCTGGACGGCGTCGAGGGCCGCCCGGGCGTCTACGGCAAGCAGAAGAAGACGTACTCCTTCACCATCGGCCGCCGCCAGGTCTCCACGGTCGACGCGAGCGCCAAGACGATGAAGGTCGAGCGCGACGGGCAGATCATCAAGACCCTGCCGATCACCGCGGGCGCCCCGTCCACGACCACGTACAACGGCGAGATGGTCATCAGCGAGAAGTACAAGGTGACCCGCATGAACGGGGCCACCGTCGGCTTCGGCGGCGAGTACGACATCAAGGACGTGCCGCACGCCATGCGCCTGTCCACCTCCGGCACCTTCGTGCACGGCAACTACTGGGCCCCGAAGTCCACCTTCGGCTCGCAGAACGTCAGCCACGGCTGCGTCGGCCTGTCGGACACCCGGGGCGCGGGCGACAGCTCCACCCCCGCCGCCTGGTTCTACGACCGCTCGATCATCGGCGACGTCGTCATCGTGAAGAACTCCAAGGACAAGCAGATCAAGCCGGAGAACGGCCTGAACGGCTGGAACATGTCCTGGGCGGAGTGGACCGCCTGATCCGCGCGTGACCCCGGGCCCCGGGGGGGGGGGGGGGGGCGGGGCAGGGCCCCCCCCCCCCCCGCGGGGCGCCCCCCCACACCACCGGTGTCTGTGTGGCTAAGGACAGAGCCCGAGCCCGGGGT
>NZ_JBHYKM010000005.1:76908-100534 GCF_042741435.1 Streptomyces sp. NPDC058955
CACTACAGAACCCCCCCCTCCGAGAGACCCTCCTCGACCATGTCCGGGGGGGAGTGTCCCCCGCCCCCCGCGCGCGCCCCCCGCGGCGCGGCCCCCGGCCGCTCGCACACCCCCCCCCCCGGGCCCCGTCGTCGTTAACGCCCACTAACCTTCGCTGTATGACTGTGAACCTCGAAGTCGCCGACGGCGTCGGCACGATCCGCCTCGACCGCCCGCCGATGAACGCCCTGGACATCGCCACCCAGGACCGGCTGCGCGAGCTGGCCCAGGAGGCCACCGACCGCGACGACGTGCGGGCCGTCGTCCTCTACGGCGGCGAGAAGGTCTTCGCGGCCGGCGCGGACATCAAGGAGATGCAGGTCATGGACCACGTGGCCATGGTCGAGCGGTCCCGCGCGCTCCAGGACTCCTTCACCGCCGTCGCCCGCATCCCCAAGCCCGTCGTCGCCGCGATCACCGGCTACGCCCTCGGCGGCGGCTGCGAGCTCGCCCTCTGCGCCGACTACCGGATCGCCGCCGACAACGCCAAGCTCGGCCAGCCCGAGATCCTGCTCGGCCTGATCCCCGGCGCCGGCGGCACCCAGCGGCTCTCCCGCCTGGTCGGCCCCTCCAAGGCCAAGGACCTCATCTTCACCGGCCGGATGGTGAAGGCCGACGAGGCGCTGACGCTCGGCCTGGTCGACCGGGTCGTCCCGGCCGCCGAGGTGTACGAGCAGGCGCACGCCTGGGCGGCGAAGCTGGCCCAGGGCCCGGCGGTGGCGCTGCGCGCCGCCAAGGAGGCGATCGACCAGGGCCTGGAGGCCGACATCGACACCGGTCTCGCCCTCGAACGCACCTGGTTCTCCGCGCTGTTCGCCACCGCGGACCGCGAGACCGGCATGCGCAGCTTCGTCGAGGAGGGCCCGGGCAAGGCGAAGTTCGCCTGACCGTCCGCCCGGCGGTCCGTCGTCCGACGGACCGTCACGGCGACGCGCCGTCCCACGGGGGCCATTCCGCCGGAACGGCCCCCGCGGTGCGTCTGCGGCGGTCATGATGGGGGGCATGGCGGGCCTGGAGAGCAGGGAACAACCGCGGCAGGGCGGGGTGCCCGCCGCGCGGTGGTCACCGACCCTGGAGGACGAAGAGGCCCTCGCGGCGATGCTGGAGTGGGGCAACCCGGCGGAGGTCGACGTGCGTCTGCCGTCGCGGCCGGAGTCCGCCAGGACCGCCCGCCGGATGACCCAGTACGTGGTGCTGCGGCAGTGGGGGCTCGGCCCGACCCTCGCCGAGCACGCGGTCCTGCTCGTCTCCGAGCTGGTGGGGAACGCGGTCCGGCACACCGGCGCCCGGGTCTTCGCGCTGCGCGCCCACCGCCGCCCGGGGCGGATCCGGATCGAGGTGCGGGACCCCTCGCGCGGACTGCCCTGTCTGATGCCGGTGGCCGAGCTCGACGTCAGCGGCCGGGGCCTCTTCCTCGTCGACAAGCTCTCCGACCGGTGGGGCGTGGACCTGGGGCCGCGCGGCAAGACGACCTGGTTCGAGATGCGGGTCACCGACCGCTGAACGCACGGAAGCCCCCGTGCGCCGTGGTCAGGCTGCTGGGGGCTTCCGTGTGATGCGCCGTGGACGGGGGGGTGTATCCACGGCCGCCAAAGCGACCTTGCCCGGGTCAATGGGGGTCGTGTCACCGACTATGACAGACGGCAGGCCGCACCGCCAAACGCCCATATCGCTATCAAACCGGACATACACTGACGTTTTAATTGTGAATCGTTGGTGACATGTAGCACCCACCTTGAAAACTGTGAATGGCTATGCGATTCATCGATTGTTTCCCTCGATCATCCACATAGTGGACGGCCTCACGCGGCGGTGAGCAGCGCCTCCGAGGCCACCGGCCGGTACCCCGCCGCCTGGAACGTCCGCACGCTCCGCGCGTTCCCCGGCGACTGCTGGGCCCAGATCACGCCGCCCGGCGTCAGATGCCGCGCCGCCGTCGCCAGCGCCCGGCCCAGGCCCCGGTGCCGCACCGCCTCGTCCACCTCGACCGCCGCCTCCCAGCGCCCGGCCACCCCGCGCCCCAGGATCAGCACCCCGCCGTCCGCCGCCCACACCCGTACGTCGTCCCGGTACTTCAGCGCCCGCGCCACCCGCGGGTGCTCCGGGTCCTCGATCTCCCGCAGCTCCAGCGGCGGCGGGCCCGGCAGCGCGTCGGCGACCGTCAGCAGGTCGACGGTGTTCATCCGCCGGCCGGTCTCGGCCATCAGCCGCACCAGGAAGCCGGGATTCATGCTCGCCGCGAGCGGATCGCTGCCGGTCGCCGCCAGCTCCGCCCGCACCCACGCGGGATCGACGTCGGCGAAGACCACCGAATGGGCCGTGAAGGCCAGCACCCCGGCGTCCCGCCGGTCCGGCTGCGGCACCACCGTCGTCCCGCCGTCCATGGGCGGGAACTCCCCGCGCGCCGCCGCCTCGAGTATCCGTGTCACGTCACCGCTCATACCGCCATCATCGGACACCGCACGGCCAGCTAATCTGACCCCCGTCAGAACAGCACCGAGAAGGGGCGGAAGCAGTGGCGGACATCGAGTCGGCACGCACGGCATTCAACCGGTACGACGTGGACGGGGACGGCTTCATCACCGCCGCGGAGTACAAGAGCGTCATGGCCCAGCTGGGTGACTTCAACGTCACCGAGACGGTCGCCGAGGCCCTCATCAAGCAGCGCGACGACAACGGCGACGGCCGCCTGTCGTGGGACGAGTTCTGGTCCCACCTCAGCAAGGCGTGACCGGCGCCTGACCTGCTCCGGAGCCGGGGCCGGGCGGCGTTCACCCTGAGTTGCCGCCCGTCCCCCGCTCGGTGACGATCGTCCGGTGACGCTTCCCGGACCCCTCGGCACCCCGAGCCGTCGAGGCGCCGCGGTGCTCGCCGCCGCCGCCGTCCTCGGCGTCCTCGCCGTCGCCCTCCTGGGCGCCGGCCTCGCCCGGACAGGCACCGGCGAACTGCGGATACCCGCGGCCGGCGCCACCACCCTGCTCCGGATCCTCCTCCTCGCCGGCCTGGCCCTCGCCGTCGGCGAACTCGCCGGCACCCGGCTGGCCGGCGACGGCCCCCTGCCGCGCCGCCTGGCCGCCCCCGGCGCCCTGCTCGCCGCGGCCGCCTCCGTCGGCCTCCTGCTCCTCCTCGCCGCCGTCAGCGGGCTGAGCCTCCCCGTCGTCTACGGGCTCCGCGAAGGCCGCCTGCTGCTGGTCACCGCCAACGCCTGCCTGCTCGCCGCGGTCTGCGCCGCCTCCCGCCGCCCCGGCCTCGCCGCCCTCCCGCTCGCCGCCGCGGTCGTCGCCGAGGCGCTGCGCGCCCACCCCGAGAGCGCCGGCTTCGGCGTCGGCACCGGACTCACCGTCGTCCACCTCACCGGCGCCTCGCTCTGGGCCGGCACCCTGCTGTACGTCCTGCGGGTCATGCGGCTGCGCGGCGGCGGGCGCGAGGTGCTGCTCCGGTACGCCCGGATGGCCGCCTGCGTCTACGCGGCCCTGGCCGTCACCGGCACCGTCTCCACGCTGCGCCGGCTGCCCCTGGACGCCGTGCTCACCACCGCGTACGGCAGGGTCCTGCTGGTGAAGCTCGCCCTCTTCGGCGGCGCCAGCCTGCTCGCCCTGATGGCCCGCTCCCGGCTGATGTCCGGCGCCGACGCCCGCCCCCCGGCCCGGGTCGAGCTCACCGTCCTCGCCGTGATCCTGGCCCTCTCCGCGCTGCTCACCGTGGTGCCCGACCCGCACTGGGCGCGCTACTGACCCGATCGTTGCTGCTGGAAATGATCACGTGGCAGCATGGGGCGGTGACTGACAACGGGGATGACATACCGAAGCCTCGAAGGGCTTCCAGACTTACCGAGTTGATGGTGGAACCGGAGCAGGCCGCGGCAGCGTCCTCTCCACCGGTGCCCGCCGCGCCGGGGGAGCCGCCGGCCGACCCGGCGGCCGTCGGGCAGGACGCGGCCCGGCGCGAGTTTGCGCGTTTGCTGGGCGAGTTCCGGCGTACGGCGGTGCTGGTGCCGTTCGACGAGCGGGGAAGTCTGTGGACCGCGGACTTCAACGGGGTGCGGTGGATCTGCGCCTTCTCGGACGAGGAGGCGCTGGCGCGGTTCGCGGCGGCGCGGGGCGAGGCCGGGCGGGAGTGGACGTACCGGACGGTCCTGGGCGCGCGCCTGCTCGACGCGATGGTGCCGATGCTGCCGGGGCCGGGCGGAGTGGCGCTGGACGCGGGCAGCGCGGACGGGGTGGTGTTCCCGCCGGTGGCGGGGATCGTTCCGGACGCGGTGGCGGTGGATCTCGGGGAACACGCGGAAACGGCCGAACCGGCCGAACCGGGTCGAGGAACGGGGGCTCTGTGAGCGGGAACCAGCCTGAACTCGTGGCGCCGCCGGCGGCGCTGGCGCAGATCGCGAAGGGCATCGACCTGGCGCACGCCGAGCTGAAGGAGCTCGGCATGATCGGTGAGGCGACGATGGGCCGCGGCTTCTCCGACCTGGCCCTCTCCGGCCTCGAACTGGGCCACGGCGGGCTGGCGGCGCAGTTCGAGACCTTCTGCAACCGCTGGGAGTGGGGCGTGCGCGCCCTGACCATGCGGGGGAACGGCTTCGCCCAGGGCGTCGGCCTGTCGGCGGGTTCGTTCGCCGAGCAGGACCAGTACGTCAAGGACACGATCAAGATCGGCGTGAACTCCCTCAACGGCAACCCGCACCTGTCGGAGGACGAGGTCAAGCAGATGCGCTGGGACACGATCCGCGACCAGCACACGTGGGACGGCGCGGACTGGAGCCCGGAGTCGTTCACCGAGGCCCACGACGAGGTGAAGCAGACCTGGAAGAACACCGCGTACGACGTCGAGGACTCGCTGCTGGACTCGATGGAGCGCTCCGGCGCGCTCGACCCGAAGCTGCGTGACGCGATGGACGAGGAGCTCAAGGAGACGCTCGATCCCGACCGGGCGACGATCGAGCAGGCCGAGCAGCCGCGGTGGGGGGAGAACCGCTGATGGTCGACTGGAAGGGATGGGGCGACAAGATCGTCGACGGTGTCGGCTCCGGCATCGACAAGGGCAAGGAACTCGTCGGCGAGGGCGTCGACTACGTCACCGACAAGACCGGCCAGGCGCTGGACAAGGTCGGCGCGCACGACTGGGCCGACGCGGTCGAGGACTGGGGCGACGAGACCGCCTCGTCCCTGGGGGCGTCGGTCGGGGAGCAGCAGCTCGGCCAGACCGAGGAAGCGAACGAGCTGATCCACGGCAAGCCGGACGAGATCGCCGCCACGGTGAAGAACCTGCGGGACTTCCAGAAGGCGTTCGACCTGGTCGGCGGCGGCATGCGGAAGCTCGACTCGGCCCAGTGGAAGGGCGAGGCCGCCGACGCGTTCCGGGCGAAGTTCCAGACCCTGCCGACGGACTGGCTGCACGCGGCGGACGCGATGGAGAGCGCGGCCAAGGCCCTGGAGACGTACGCGAAGGCGGTCGTCTCCGCCCAGGGCAAGGCGCGCGAGGCGATCGCCCTGTACAAGGAGGGCGACCAGGACTCCAAGAAGGCCGTCGACGCCTACAACAAGAAGGTCGACGCCTACAACGCCGCCCGCACCGGGGACAGTCCGCTGCCGCACCCGGGCGAGTACTCCGACCCGGGCAAGGCGAAGCGGCAGCGGGCCCGGGAGATCCTGAACGACGCCCGCAAGGCCCGCAACGAGGCCGGCGAGACGGCGAAGGCGGCGGTGTCCGCCGCGCTCGCGCACGCGCCGAAGGAGCCGACCGGCCTGGAGCGGGCCAAGCTGGAACTGATGGACTACGGCGTGGGCCAGGGCGTGGAGCTGGCCCACTTCGGCGGCGGCGTCGTCAAGGGCACGGCCGGGCTGCTCAACTTCGTCCGCTCGCTCAACCCCACGGACCCGTACAACCTGACCCACCCGGCGGAGTACTACAAGGGCGTCAACATGACGCTCGCCGGTCTGGTCTCCACCGTGGCCAACCCGGACCGGGCCCTGAAGAACGCCTGGGACGCGGCGAAGGGCGACCCGTCGGAGTTCCTCGGCCGGCTGGTCCCGGAACTCATCGGCACGAAGGGCGCGGGCGGCCTGAAGGCCCTGACCCGGCTCAAGACGCCCGACGGCCCCGGCAAGCCGGGCGGCACCCGCACGGACCAGCAGAAGAACCCGGACGGCAACAGCAACAAGTGCAGCGAGACGGTCTGCGACGGCGACCCGATCGACATGGCGACGGGCCGCATGCTGCTCTGGCAGACCGACATCGCCCTGCCCGGCTCGCTGCCCCTCGTCCTCCGGCGCACCTTCGACTCGTCCCGGCGCTCGGGCCGCTGGTTCGGCCCGGCCTGGTCGAGCACGGTGGACCAGCGGCTGGAGATCGACTCCGAGGGGGTGGTCTTCAGCTGCGACGAGGGCAGCCTGCTGGCCTATCCGCACCCCGCCCCGGGCGTCCCCGTCATGCCGGCCCACGGCCGGCGGTGGCCACTGGACCGGGTCGAGGACGGGTACACCATCACCGACCCCGACACCGGCCGGGTGCTGCACTTCGCCGACCACGGCGAGGAGCTCGCGCTGCTGGTCCAGATCGACGACCGCAACCAGCGCTGGATCGCGTTCGAGTACGACGAGGAGGGCGCCCCGACGGAGATCGTCCACCACGCCGGCCGGCGCGTACGGCTCACGACCTCCGAGGGCCGGATCACCGCCCTGCACCTCGCCGGGGCGGCGGCCGACGGCTCCGACCAGGAGATCCTGCGCTACGGCTACACCGACGGCCACCTCACCGAGGTCACCAACTCCTCCGGCGTGCCGCTGCGCTTCGGCTGCGACGAGCAGGGCCGCATCACGTCGTGGACCGACACCAACGGCAGCGCCTACCACTACGTCTACGACGAGCGCGACCGCTGTACCGACCAGACCGGCTCCCACGGGCACCTGGAGTCGCACTTCACCTGGGACGAGGTCGACCCGGCCACCGGAATGCGGTGCACCTCCCTCACCGACGGCCAGGGCCGCACGACCCGGTACCTCGTCGACGACCGGTCGCGGGTCGTCGCGGAGATCGACCCGCTGGGCGCGGTCACCCGGTACGAGCGCGACCGGTACAACCGGCTCCTGTCCTGGACCGACCCGCTCGGTCACGTGGCCCGTTCCGTCTACGACGACGCGGGCCGGCTGATCGAGGTCGTGCGCCCCGACGGCCGCCGCGTCCGCGCCGAGTACGACGCGCTCGGCCTGCCCGTGTGCGTGCGGTACGCGGACGGCACCGTGATGCGCCAGACGTACGACGAACGCGGAAACCGCACCTCGTACACGGACGTCTCGGGGGCCACGACGCACTTCACGTACGACGACCGGGGGCACCTCGCCTCGCTGACCGACGGGCTCGGCGGGACCACGCTCGTCCGGTGCGACCGCAGCGGACTGCCGGTGGAGATCACCGACCCGCTGGGTGCCGTCACGCGGTACGAACGGGACGCGTTCGGCCGCCCCACGGCGATCACCGACCCGCTCGGCGCGGTGACCCGCGTGGAATGGACCGTCGAGAGCCAGGTGGCCCGGCTGGTGGAGGCCGACGGCGGCGTCCGGACGTGGACCTACGACGGCGAGGGCAACGTGCTCACGCACACCGACGCCGTGGGCGGGACCACCCGCTTCGCGTACACGGACTTCGACCTCCTGGCGGCACGGACCGACCCGGACGGCGCGAGGTACGAGTTCCGGCACGACGCCCGGCTCCGGCTGACCCAGGTCGTGAACCCCCTGGGACAGACCTGGGACTACACGTACGACCCGGCGGGCCGGCTGGTGTCCGAGACCGACTTCGACGGCCGCACCCTCCACTACGCGTTCGACGCCGCCGGACGCCTCACCGCGCGCACCAACGGTCTCGGACAGAGCATCCGGTACGAACGCGACAGCATGGGCCAGATCGTCCGCAAGGACAGCGACGGCCTCGTCACCACCTACGAGTACGACGTCTTCGACGAACTCGCCGCGGCCACCGGCCCCGACGCCACGCTGACCCGCCTGCGCGACCGGTACGGGCGCCTGCGCTCGGAGACGGTGAACGGACGCGAGCTCTCCTTCGACCACGACGCGCTCGGCCGTCGCGTCGGCCGGACCACCCCGGCCGGGGCGGTCAGCTCCTGGACGTACGACGCGGCCGGCCGCCCCCTGGCGCTGACCACGTCCGGACGGACGATCGGCTTCCGGCGCGACCTCGCGGGCCGGGAGCTGGAGCGCCACATCGGTGACCACGTGAGTCTGGCCCACGCGTTCGACACGGTCGGCCGGCTCGTCGACCAGCAGGTCATGGGCCGGGGGCGGCACGGCATCCAGCGCCGCTCCTACTCCTACCGCGCCGACGGCCATGTCGTCGGCGTCCAGGACCTGCTCTCCGGCGGCCGCCGCTTCGACCTCGACGCGATGGGCCGGATCACCGCCGTCCGCGCCGAGGGCTGGTCCGAGACGTACGCCTACGACGCGGCCGGGAACCAGACCACCGCCTCCTGGCCGGCCTCCCACCCCGGCCAGGAGGCCACGGGGCCCCGGGCCTTCACGGGCACCCGCGTCGTCCGGGCCGGGAAGGTCCGCTACGAGCACGACGCGCAGGGCCGCACCGTGCTCCGGCAGAAGGCACGCCTGTCGCACAAGCCCGACACCTGGCGCTACACCTGGGACGCGGAGGACCGTCTCACCTCGGTCGTCACCCCGGACGGCACGGTCTGGCGCTATCTGTACGACCCGCTGGGCCGTCGCATCGCCAAACAGCGCCTCGCCGACGACGGCCGCACCGTGGCGGAGGAGGTCACCTTCACCTGGGACGGCGCGACGCTGTGCGAGCAGACCAGCCGGGGCGAGCACCTCCCCCGTCCCGTCGCCCTCACCTGGGACCACGACGGCCTGCGCCCGCTCGCCCAGACGGAGCGCCGGCTGGCCGCGGACGGGGCGTCCCAGGACGCGGTCGACGAACGCTTCTACGCGATCGTCACCGACCTCGTCGGCGCCCCGGCGGAACTCGTCGACGAGGCCGGACAGCTCGCCTGGCGGACCCGCGGCACCGTGTGGGGCACGACCGCCTGGGCCGCGACGAGCACGACGTACACGCCCCTCCGCTTCCCGGGGCAGTACTACGACCCGGAGACCGGGCTGCACTACAACTTCCACCGCCACTACGATCCGGAGACGGCCCGCTACCTCAGCACCGACCCCCTGGGGCTCGACCCCGCCCCGAACCCGGTCGCCTACGTGGACAACCCCCTCACGGCGTCCGACCCCCTCGGCCTCAAGCCCTGCAAGATCCGCGTCTCACCGATGGCCTCCGACTGGGCGACCAAGGGCGCCCACGTGCACATCCCGCAGAAGAAGGGGCCGGAGCACGAGGTCCGCGTCTACGTGGACGACAAGGGGAACATCGCCGCGGACCCCATCCGGCTCAACACCGGACTGGCCTCGGACAAGAGCGTGAAGGCGGCGCTGGACGCGGTGAACAACGACCCGGCGCTCCGCGCCGACCTCCTGGCCAAGGCCAAGGCGGCCAAGGCCGAGATGGACGACCACAACTGGGGCAACAAGCAGAACCGCTCGGCCGAAATGCAAGCACTGATCGACAAACTGGAGAACTGGCCGTGACCGGCGTTTCCTTCCTCGCCTCCTTCCTCGCTACCGGAGAGCTGTACGGCATCGGCATCGGCTCGGGACTCGCCGACGTCGACCGGGCCTTCCGCCATCCCTTCGTCGACGTCGTCGGCGACGACGGGGAGTGGCTGCGCCGCGACTACGGACTCGTCGAGTTCGCCTTCAACCCGGGGGCGGACTGGGTCGTAGCCACCGCGACGGTCCAGCTGCACCGCCTGGCCTCGGACGACGACCTGGCCGGGGCATGGGCACGGAGCACCGGGATCGAGTTCCCCCGGTACGTGTCCTGGGAGGAGCTGTGGGACGAGGTCTCCCGCGCCCACGACGCCCCGGAGCTGAGGATCAGGGACCAGGGCGGGTTCCTGGAGTACCGCGCCCTGCGCTCGAACGTCTCCGTCCTCGTCGTGGACGACGCGGACGAGGAGCGCGGCCGTCGCGTCGGCGACGGGGACGTGTGGAGCCTCGACCTGTGGGCACCCGCCCGACCGAGCTGACCGACGTCGGCCCTGACCGCGCCGCAAGCGTGACCGCGCCGGTCAGGGCCTACGGCGTCAGCACTCGATGATGTTCACCGCGAGGCCGCCGCGGGCGGTCTCCTTGTACTTCACGCTCATGTCCGCGCCCGTCTCCTTCATGGTCTTGATGACCTTGTCGAGGGAGACCAGGTGGCTGCCGTCGCCGCGCATCGACATCTTCGCCGCCGTCACGGCCTTGACCGCCGCCATGCCGTTCCGCTCGATGCACGGGATCTGCACCAGACCGCCGACCGGGTCGCAGGTCAGGCCCAGGTTGTGCTCCATGCCGATCTCGGCCGCGTTCTCCACCTGCTCGGGGGAGCCGCCCAGGACCTCGGCGAGGGCGCCCGCCGCCATCGAGCAGGCCGAGCCGACCTCGCCCTGGCAGCCGACCTCGGCGCCGGAGATCGAGGCGTTCTCCTTGAAGAGCATGCCGACCGCGCCGGCCGCGAGCAGGAAGCGGACGATGCCGTCCTCGTCCGCGCCCGGCACGAAGTTCATGTAGTAGTGCAGGACGGCGGGGATGATGCCGGCGGCGCCGTTGGTCGGGGCGGTGACCACCCGGCCGCCCGCCGCGTTCTCCTCGTTCACGGCCATCGCGTAGAGCGTGATCCACTCCATCGCGTGCGCCGCCGGGTCGCCCTCGGAGCGCAGCTTGCGGGCGGAGGTCGCGGCACGGCGGCGGACCTTCAGGCCGCCGGGGAGGATGCCCTCGCGGGACATGCCGCGCGAGACGCAGGACTGCATGACCCGCCAGATCTCCAGGAGCCCGGCGCGGATCTCGTCCTCGGTGCGCCACGCCTTCTCGTTCTCCAGCATCAGCGAGGAGATCGACAGGCCGGTCTCCTTGGTGAGGCGGAGCAGCTCGTCGCCGGTGCGGAAGGGGTACTTCAGGACGGTGTCGTCCGGGATGATCGGGTTCTCGCCCGCCACGGCGTCCTCGTCCACGACGAAGCCGCCGCCGACCGAGTAGTACGTCTTCTCCAGCACGAGCCCGCCCTCGGCGTCGTACGCGAAGACCGTCATGCCGTTGGCGTGGTACGGGAGCGCCTTGCGGCGGTGCAGGATCAGGTCGTCGTCGAAGGAGAACGGGATCTCGTGCGCGCCGAGCAGGTTGATCCGCCCGCTCGCCTTGATCCGCTCGAACTCGTCGTCGGCGCTCTCCACGTCGACCGTGCGCGGCGAGTTCCCCTCCAGGCCGAGGAGGACCGCCTTCGGGGTGCCGTGGCCGTGGCCGGTCGCGCCCAGCGAGCCGTACAGCTCCGCCCGGACCGAGGCCGTCGCCGGGAGCAGGCCCTCGTTCTTGAGCCGGCGGGCGAACATCCGGGCCGCGCGCATGGGGCCCACCGTGTGGGAGCTCGACGGACCGATGCCGATCGAGAACAGGTCGAAGACCGAGATGGCCACGGGAGGACTCCTTGTGGGGGCTAGACGTCGTTGTCTGCCGGGGTGGTGCAGAAACGGCTGAGCATGGGGCGGGGCACCGCGCTCACAGGTCCAGTGTGCGCGGTGCCCCAGATGTTCCGTACGAACAGGCTCGGAACTAAATCGTACGAAATTACTTCAGGCCGGGGTACAGCGGGTGCTTGTCGGCCAGCGCGGTCACGCGGGCCTTCAGCGCCGCGGCCTTGTCCTCGTCGTAGCCCGGCTTGAGGGCCTCGGCGATGACGTCGGCGACCTCGGTGAAGTCCTCGGCCTGGAAGCCGCGGGTGGCGAGGGCCGGCGTGCCGATCCGCAGACCGGAGGTGACCATCGGCGGGCGCGGGTCGTTCGGGACGGCGTTCCGGTTGACCGTGATGCCGATCTCGTGGAGCCGGTCCTCGGCCTGCTGGCCGTCGAGCTCCGAGTTCCGCAGGTCCACCAGGACCAGGTGCACGTCGGTGCCGCCGGAGAGGACCGAGACGCCGTGCGCCGTGACGTCGTCCTGGACCAGGCGCTCGGCCAGGATCCGGGCGCCGTCCAGGGTGCGCTGCTGGCGCTCCTTGAACTCCTCCGAGGCCGCGACCTTGAAGGAGACCGCCTTGGCCGCGATCACGTGCTCCAGCGGGCCGCCCTGGAAACCGGGGAAGACCGAGGAGTTCAGCTTCTTGCCGAACTCCTTCTTCGCCAGGATGATGCCGCCGCGCGGGCCGCCGAGCGTCTTGTGCGTGGTGGAGGTCACCACGTCCGCGTACTCGACCGGGTTCGGGTGCAGACCGGCCGCGACCAGACCCGCGAAGTGGGCCATGTCGACCCACAGGTACGCCTCGACCTCGTCGGCGATCCGGCGGAACTCCGCGAAGTCCAGCTGACGCGGGTACGCCGACCAGCCGGCGATGATCACCTTCGGGCGGTGCTCCTTGGCCAGGCGCTCGACCTCGGCCATGTCGACCCGGCCCGCGTCGTCCACGTGGTACGCGACCACGTTGAACTGCTTGCCCGAGAAGTTCAGGCGCATGCCGTGGGTCAGGTGACCGCCGTGCGCCAGGTCCAGGCCCAGGATCGTGTCGCCCGGCTGGGCGATCGCGAAGAGGGCGGCCTGGTTCGCGGAGGCGCCGGAGTGCGGCTGGACGTTGGCGTACTCGGCGCCGAACAGGTCCTTGATCCGGTCGATCGCGATCTGCTCGGCCACGTCGACGTGCTCGCAGCCGCCGTAGTAGCGGCGGCCCGGGTAGCCCTCGGCGTACTTGTTGGTGAGGACGGAGCCCTGGGCCTCCATGACCGCGACCGGAGCGAAGTTCTCCGAGGCGATCATCTCGAGGGTGGACTGCTGGCGGCGGAGCTCGGCGTCGACGGTGGCGGCGACCTCCGGGTCCAGCTCGTGGAGGGGAGTGTTCAGAAGCGACATGAAGCGATCCCTACGGGGTCTCGGTCAGCCTGCGGTGAAGGCGGTGTACTCGTCGGCGGTGAGCAGGTCGTCCTGCTCGGCCGTGAGGCGCACCTTGAACAGCCAGCCGCCCTCGAACGGAGCGGAGTTCACCAGCGACGGGTCGTCCACGACGTCCTGGTTCGCCTCGACGACCTCACCGGTCACCGGGGAGTACAGCTCGCTCACGGACTTGGTCGACTCCAGCTCGCCGCACTCCTCGGTCGCGGTCACGGTGGAGCCGACCTCGGGGAGCTGGACGTACACGATGTCACCGAGGGCGTTGGCCGCGTGCTCGGTGATGCCGACCGTGGCGACGCCGTCCTCGACGGCCGACAGCCACTCGTGCTCCTTGCTGTAGCGAAGCTGCTGGGGGTTGCTCATGACCTGATTCTCCTGTACCGGGGGAGTGCGGATGTACGTGGGTCTTGCGGGGTGAGACGCGTCCTGAGACGAATACGTCACTTCTGGCGCTTGTAGAACGGCAGCGCCACGACCTTGTAGGGCTCGTGGGTGCCGCGGATGTCCACCCCTACACCCTCGGTGCCGGGGGCCGCGTGCGCCGCGTCGACGTACGCCATCGCGATCGGCGCGCCGAGCGTGGGGGAGGGGGCGCCGGAGGTGATCTCGCCGACGACCTCGCCGCCGGAGACGACCTGCATGCCGGCGCGCGGGACGCGGCGGCCCTCCGCGACCAGGCCGACCAGCTTGCGCGGCGGGGCGGTCTCGGCGCGCTCGGCGGCGGCCTCCAGCGCCTTGCGGCCGACGAAGTCGCCCGGCTTCTCGAACTTCACGACCCGGCCCAGACCGGCGTCGAAGGGGGTGAGGGAGGTGGTCAGCTCGTGCCCGTACAGCGGCATGCCCGCCTCCAGGCGCAGCGTGTCGCGGCAGGACAGGCCGCACGGGATCAGGCCGACGCCCGCGCCCGCCTCGGTCAGGGCCTTCCAGACGCCCTCGGCGTGCTCCGGCTTCAGGAAGAGCTCGAAGCCGTCCTCGCCGGTGTAGCCGGTCCGAGCGATCAGCGCCGGGACGCCGGCGACGGTGCCGGGCAGGCCCGCGTAGTACTTCAGGCCGTCCAGGTCGGCGTCGGTGAGCTGCTTGAGGATGCCGGGGGACTCGGGGCCCTGCACGGCGATCAGGGCGTACGCGTCGCGGTCGTCGCGGACCTCGGCGTCGAAGCCGCCCGCGCGGGCCACCAGGGCGTCCAGGACGACCTGGGCGTTGGAGGCGTTGGCCACCACCATGTACTCGGTCTCGCCGAGGCGGTAGACGATCAGGTCGTCGAGGATGCCGCCGTCCTCCTGGCAGATCATCGTGTAGCGGGCGCGGCCGTTGCCCACCGTGGAGATGTTGCCGACCAGGGCGAAGTCGAGCAGGTCGACCGCCTGCGGGCCGGTGACGGTGATCTCGCCCATGTGGGAGAGGTCGAAGAGGCCGGCCTTGGTGCGGACGGCGTTGTGCTCGTCGCGCTCGCTGCCGTACCGCAGCGGCATGTCCCAGCCGGCGAAGTCGGTCATGGTCGCGCCCAGCGAACGATGCAGGGCATCGAGGGCGGTCAGGCGGGGGGTGGTGCTCATGATGGACGTGGCTCCCGGGTCCCGAAGGCGGAAAACATGACAGGCAAGGACGTTCCTCCCCATCTGTCATGGAACCTGAGAGGTTCACCGGGGGCATCCCCGGCTTGCACCTTGGGTGGGGACACCACGGGTGTCCCGCTTTTCAGATCTGCCTCATCCACGCGGTACGGGGCCTGAGAGATTCAAGGGAGGGACTTGCTCCTTCGGCGCCCGGACGGCCCAGGGCCGGTCCGGAACTCTCCCGCGCGGATTCGAGCGGCCGGTATGCGGTTGTACGGCGCTGCCGCGCCTGGCGCGCACATCCTCGCATACGGTGTCGGCGCCGCAAATCGCTTGTCTCGGATTACCGTTTCTTTACACTTCGTGGGCAAGGGTCTCCGTAGGTCTCCCGACACGTCCCCCGGGGGCCCGACAGGGGGAGCAGCGATGAGGATCCAGCACACCGGCGTCTTCGCGAGTGACGCCGCCATACCGGCCCAGCGCGCCCGCGCCCGGACCCGCGGCCGCGGGCGCGTCGTGCGGGACCTGCGCGACCGCGGCGGGCGCGGCCCGCGCGCCCTGACCTTCGCCGCCGGCGACGTCGTGGTCGTCTCGGGGCTGCCCGGCAGCGGCAAGTCCACCCTGCTGCGGCGGACCGCCGAGGGCCGCGGCATCGACTCGCAGGACGCCCGGGAGCGCTGGGAGGCCCGGATGCCCCGCCTCCTGCCGTACGCGCTCTACCGCCCGCTGGTCCGGATCGCGCACTACGCCGGGCTGCACCGGGCCCTGCGCTCCGGCGCCGGGGTCGTCGTCCACGACTGCGGCACCCAGTCCTGGGTCCGCGGCTGGCTCGCCCGCTCCGCCGCCCGCCGCGGCCGCGACCTCCACCTGGTCCTCCTCGACGTCGACCCGGCCACCGCCCGGGACGGCCAGCGCGACCGGGGCCGCGGGGTGTCCGCGTACGCCTTCGCCCGGCACCGCAGGGCCGTCGGCCGGCTCGTCACCGCCGTCGAGGCGGGCCGGCTGCCCCGCGGCTGCGCCTCCGCCACCCTCCTCGACCGGGACGCCGCGACCGCGCTGCGCCGCATCGGCTTCCGCGAGGCCGCCTGACGCCCGCCCCCCCCGGACGCGGGTTCTGGTCACAGCCGGGGCGGGGCGGCGTTAGGGTGCTGCGGGACGGCCGGGACCAGGGCCGTGCGAGAAGGGGACGGAACCACCGTGGACGTGACGTGGCCGGGCAACGAGCTCGAGGAGGCGCTGGCCGCCGCGCTCGGGGAGCCCGCGGCCGGAGGCCGGCTCATCGAGGTGCTCGGCCGCAGCCAGGTCTGGGTCCCGCTGCCCAACGGCGGCGGCCCCGACAGCCCCAGTCTGGACCTCGCCACGATGGAGATCGGCGGCGCCGCCTACGTCCCCGTCTACAGCTCGCAGGAGCAGTTCCTCGCCTGCGTCGGCGACCACATGTCCTTCACCGTCGCCCCCGCCCGTGACTTCGCCCGCGGCCTGCCCCCGCAGCTCGGCATCGCGGTGAACCCCGGCGGCGTCGTCGGCGTCCCGCTGCCCCCGCCCGCCGTCGCCGAGCTCTGCCGGGTCGGCCGCACCGCCCTCGACGGGCCGGCGTCCGGCGGCCGGGTCCGGCTCTTCGAGCCCGACTGGCAGGACGACCCGGTCGACTTCCTCGCCGCGGCCGCCGCCGAGTTCGACGCCACCGGCGTCGTCGCCACCGCCCGCCGCACCCTCGCCAGCGTCGAGGGCACCGAACCGGCCCTCTTCGTCGGCGTCCAGCTCACCGGCTGGGACGGCGTCGACCGCAACGCCCCGCTGGACGCCCTCGGCCGCGCCCTCGGCCGCGTCGAGGTCGCCTGGCCGGTCAACCTGATCCTGCTCGACATGGCCGCCGACCCGGTCGGCGACTGGATGCTGGAACGGGTGCGCCCCTTCTACCAGCGCGCCACCGGGTGACCCCCGGCCCTGTCTAAGCTGGACCGACCGAGACCGATCCACCGAACGAGCCGTACGACACAGAGGACAGAGGGGCGGGACCCAGGGTGAGCGCGTCAGGGGGCGCCACGACCGGACAGGTCGAGCACATGCTGCGCCAGGTGGCGCCCGGACGCTACGACGCGTACGAGGGGCTGCTGCACGCCCTGGCCGACGGCGAGCTGTACATGCTGCTCTGGCAGGGCAGCCCGGGCTCGCCGGAGGCCCAGTACGGCAACATGGAGGTCGACGGCTTCGGTTACGCGCCCTGCGTCACCTCGGCCGGCGAACTCGCCGCCTCCGGCTGGCACCGCGCCCACGAGCGCGTCACCGGCCGCGAGATCGCCCGCGCCCTCTACCCCGAGCGCTGGGGCGTCTGGCTCAACCCGCACGCGCCCGGCGGCGGCGTCGGCATCCCGTGGGCCGATCTGCGCCGGATCGCCACCGGCCTCGACCGGATGCCCGCCGGACCGCTCCGGGTCTCCGAACCCGCCCTGGAGATCCCGCACTTCTACGCCCAGCTGACCCAGAACGCGCACCGGACGCCGGCCGTCCGCTCGCTCCGCCGCGGCTGGGTGCAGCCCGCGCTCGGCACTCCGTACCTGGTCATCGGCCTCGACCTGTACGACGGTTCGGCGGCGACGGTGGACGAGGTGCGGGCGATGATGCGCCAGTCGATCAACGCCGTGCCCGAGGGGCTGCCCGTCTCGACGGTCGCGCTCTCCGACGCGTACGACCCGGTGGCGCTCTGGCTGCGGGCCCACGCGCGGCCCTTCTACGACCGCGAGGCACACGGCGCCCCGTCCCAGCATGCGGGATCCCAGAGTCCGGGATACGGCTACCCGCCGGCCCGGCACCGCTGACGTCCCCTTCGCACCCGATACCCCGCCCTGGCCGAAATGCCTTGCCAGGGCGGGGTTTTGCGTCCGCTTGCGGACGCTCCGGCCGCCGATGTCCGGCAACCGCCCGATTTGGTGAGTGTCCGGGTCTCAGGTTGGTATCACCGCTATGCGGACTGTTCTCTGCGCCGTCACTCGCCAGTAGCGTTCGGCCGGTCAAGACCACACATGGCGACCCAGGGGTGGACCCATGCGCATACTCAATTCCCGGTCGACCCGGGCTCTGACGGCGGCCATCACGGTCGGCCTCATCGCCACGGGCTGCGCGAGCGACCGGGACAAGGACGAGAACAAGTCCGGAGCCAAGGACACCTTCGTGTTCGGCGCCCCGGGCGACCCGGCCTCCCTCGACCCGGCCCTCGCCAGCGACGGCGAGACCTTCCGGGTCACCCGTCAGGCGTTCGAGGCGCTCCTGGAGCACGAGTCCGGCGGCAGCAAGCTCGTCGGCGGGCTCGCCGAGAAGTGGTCGAGCAACCCCGAGGGCACCGTCTGGACCTTCAACCTCCGCAAGGGCGTGAAGTTCCACGACGGCGAGACCCTCGACGCGAAGGCGGTCTGCGCCAACTACGACTACTGGTTCAACTGGAAGGGCACCTACCAGTCGAGCGCGGTCTCGTACTACTGGCAGACCATCATGGGCGGCTTCAAGGCCAACGAGGACAAGGAGACGCCCAAGGCGAACTACAAGTCCTGCACGGTCAAGGACGACGCCACGGCCGTCATCGAGGTCTTCGAGCCCTCCGCCAACCTGCCCGGCGGCTTCTCCCTCCAGGCCCTCGCGATCCACTCGCCCAAGGCGATCCAGGAGTACGCGAAGCAGCAGGTCACCGAGGCCGGCGACGCCATCACGTACCCCAAGTACAGCCAGGAGGCCGGCACGGTCGCCGGCACCGGCCCGTACAAGATCACGAAGTGGAACAAGGGCAACAAGGAAGTCGCCCTGGAGCGCTTCGACGACTACTGGGGCGAGAAGGCCAAGGTCAAGAACCTGGTCTTCCGCACGATCGACACCGAGGAGGGCCGCCGCCAGGCGCTCCAGGCCGGTGACATCGACGGCTACGACCTGGTCGCGCCCGCCGACATCAAGACCCTCGAGGGCGCCGGCTTCCAGGTCCCGACCCGTGACGTCTTCAACCTGCTCTACCTCGGTATGACGCAGGAGGCCAACCCGGCGCTGAAGAAGCCCGAGGTCCGCCAGGCCATCGCGCACGCCGTCGACCGCGAGAACATCGTCAAGACCCAGCTGCCCGAGGGCGGCAAGGTCGCGACCCAGTTCATGCCCGACACGGTCGCCGGCTTCTCGGAGAACGTGAAGAAGTACCCGTTCGACACCGCCAAGGCCAAGTCGCTCCTCGCCGGCGCCGGCGCGAGCGGCCTGTCGATCGACTTCTGCTACCCGACCGAGGTCACCCGCCCGTACATGCCTGCCCCGCAGGACATCTTCGAGCTGGTCAAGGCCGACCTGGAGAAGGCCGGCATCAAGGTCAACCCCAAGCCGAAGAAGTGGAACCCGGACTACGTCGACGCGGTGGAGAAGGGCGGCTGCCCCCTCCACATGCTCGGCTGGACCGGTGACTTCAACGACGGCTACAACTTCATCGGCACCTGGTTCGCCGGGTACGACAAGCAGTGGGGCTTCAAGAACGACAAGGTCTTCAACGCGGTGAAGGCCGGCTCGCTCCAGGGCGACCCGACCAAGCGCACGGACCTCTACAAGGCCGCCAACGAGGCGATCATGGAGTACCTGCCCGGTCTCCCGCTGACCTCCTCCCCGCCGGCCATCGCGTTCGGCAAGAACGTGGTCCCGCCGAAGGTCTCCCCGCTGACGCAGGAGAACTTCGCCGAGGTCTCCTTCAAGTAACACACCCGTAAGCGGTCCGCCCGGTCACGCGTTCCTCCCGTGACCGGGCGTCCGCGCATCCACCCTCCATACGCAAGAAAGGGGCACGCGGGGTGTTGCGACTCGTCGTACGACGACTTCTCCAGCTCATACCCACCCTGCTCGGCCTGTCGGTTCTGCTCTTCATCTGGCTGAACCGACTGCCCGGCGGACCCGCCTCAGCGATCCTGGGCGAGCGGGCGACCGAAGCCGATGTGGCGCGCATCAACCGCGCGCTGGGCCTCGACCAGCCGATCTACGTCCAGTACGGACGCTTCCTCAAGCGGCTCCTCGACCTCGACCTCGGCACCTCGGTGCAGACCGGACAGCCCGTCTGGGACGAGTTCGTGCTGCGCTTCCCCGCCACGGTCGAACTCAGCCTCGCGGCCATGCTCATCGCCACCGTCGTGGGCATCCCGCTCGGCTACCTCGCCGCCCGCAAGCGCGGCGGCTGGATCGACGTGGCCTCCGTCTCCGGCTCCCTGGTCGGCATCTGCATCCCGGTCTTCTTCCTGGCGCAGCTGCTCAAGGGCGCCTTCGGCGAGGTCTTCGGCACCTTCGGCCGCCAGTCCACCGGCATCGACGCCACCAGCGTCACCGGCTTCGCCGTCCTCGACGGCGTGCTGACCGGCGAGTTCGACGCCGCCTGGGACGCCCTCATGCACCTGGTGCTGCCCGGCATCGCGCTGGCCACCATCCCGCTCGCGGTCATCGTCCGCATGACCCGCGCCAGCGTCCTGGAGGTGCTCGGCGAGGACTACATCCGCACCGCCGAGTCCAAGGGCCTGCAGCGCCGGGTCGTCCGCGTCCGCCACGTGCTCCGCAACGCGCTGCTCCCCGTCGTCACCGCCATCGGCCTGCTCACCGGCAGCCTGCTCTCCGGCGCGGTGCTCACCGAGTCCGTCTTCACCTTCGGCGGCATCGGCTCCTTCATCCGGACCGCCATCGACGCCCGCGACTACCCGGTGCTCGTCGGCTTCATCATGTTCATCGCCGTGATCTACGTGGTGATCAACATGCTCGTCGACCTCGCGTACAGCGTCATCGACCCGAGGGTGCGGGTGCACTGATGAGTCTCACCAACACTGCTTCCAAGATCGACCGGCTCGCCCAGCTCACGGCGAAGACCGAGACCGCCAGCGGCGCCAGCCTGTGGCGCGAGGCGATGCGCCGGCTGCGCAGCAGCAAGATGGCGCTCATCGGCGGCGCGATCATCGCCGGCTTCGTCGTGCTCGCGATCATCGGCCCCTGGGTCGCCCCGTACGGCCCCGCCGAGCAGACCTGGCGCGGCGAGGTCTTCTCCAACCGCGGCGAGTTCGTCGGCGCCCGCGCCGGGAACTGGTTCGGCCTGGACCACCTCGGCCGGGACCTGTTCTCCCGGATGCTCGTGGGCGCCCGCCAGACGCTGCTCGTCGGTGTCGTCTCCATGCTCATCGGCCTGCTGATCGGCGCCCTCGTCGGCATCGTCTCGGGCGCCGCGGCCACCCTCGGCGGCAAGGCCGGACGGCGGATCGACGACGCGATCATGCGCGTCACCGACATCCTGCTCGCGCTGCCGTCGCTGCTCCTCGCGGTCTCCGTCGCCGCCGTGCTGGGCCAGTCGCTCACCACCGTGATGATCGCCGTCGGCGTGGTGCAGATCCCGGTCTTCACCCGGCTCCTGCGCGGCTCGATGCTCGCCCAGGGCGGCACCGACTACGTCCTCGCGGCCCGCTCGCTCGGCATCCGCAAGCGGCGGATCGTCTTCACCCAGATCCTGCCGAACTCGCTGAGCCCGGTGATCGTCCAGGCGACGCTCAGCCTCGCCACCGCCATCATCGAGGCCGCCGCCCTCTCCTACCTCGGACTCGGCAACCCCGACCCCGCGGTGCCGGAGTGGGGCGTCATGCTCTCCGCGGCCCAGCGCTTCTTCGACAACGAGCCGATGATGTCCATGTACCCGGCGGTCGGCATCATCATCACCGCCCTCGGCTTCACCCTGCTCGGCGAGGCCATGCGCGAAGCCCTCGACCCGAAGCTGCGAGGCTGACATGCCACTGCTCACCGTGGACGAACTCACCGTCACCTTCGGCGGCCGCGGCCGCAAGGACGTCCGGGCGGTCAACGGCGTCTCGTTCAGCGTCGACCAGGGCCAGGTCGTCGGCCTCGTCGGCGAGTCCGGCTGCGGCAAGTCCGTGACCTCGCTCGCCCTCATGGGGCTGCTGCCCGCCAAGGGCGTCACCCTCGGCGGCCGGGCCGACCTCGACGGCACCGACCTGCTGTCGCTCCCCCCGTCCAAGATGCGCGACCTGCGCGGACGCGACATGGCGATGATCTTCCAGGACCCGCTGTCCTCGCTGAACCCGGTCGTCCCCATCGGCGTCCAGGTCACCGAGATCCTCCAGCGCCACCGCGGGCTGAAGGGCGAGGCCGCCCGCAAGGAGGCCGCGCACCTGCTCGACCGGGTCGGCATCCCCGACCCGACGCGGCGGCTCAAGGAGTTCCCGCACCAGCTCTCCGGCGGCATGCGGCAGCGCGCGCTCATCGCCATGGCGGTGGCCTGCGCCCCCCGCCTGCTCATCGCCGACGAGCCGACCACCGCGCTCGACGTCACCATCCAGGCCCAGATCCTCGAACTCCTCAAGGAACTGGTCGACCAGGAGGGCACCGCGCTGCTGATGATCACCCACGACCTGGGTGTCGTCGCCGGCCTGTGCGACCAGGTGAACGTCCTCTACGCGGGCAAGGTCGTCGAATCGGCCGCCCGGCGCGAGCTGTTCGCCCACCCGACGCACCCGTACACCCACGGCCTGCTCGGCTCCATCCCCCGGCTCGACGCCCCGCGCGGCGAGCCGCTCCACCCGATCCGCGGGTCCATCAACGACCAGATCGCCTGGGCCGACGGCTGCGCCTTCGCCCCGCGCTGCGACCGGTACGAGATGGAGTGCCTCACCGGCACGCCCGAACTGACCGAACCGCGCGCGGCCGGCCACCGCGCCCGCTGCGCGAACCCGGTCCTCGCCACGACGGAGGTACCGGCATGAGCCTGCTCGAACTCGACGGCGTGAAGGTCCACTTCCCCGTCAAGAAGGGCATCCTCTTCGACCGCACGGTCGGCCACGTCTACGCCGTGGACGGCATCTCCCTCAAGGTCGAGGCGGGCCAGACGTACGGCCTGGTCGGCGAGTCCGGGTGCGGCAAGACCACCCTCGGGCGGGCCGTGCTGCGGCTCGTGGACGTCACCGACGGCTCCGTCGTCCTCGACGGCACCGACGTGGCCAAGCTGCCGGAGAAGGAGCTGCGCTCCTTCCGCCGCCGGCTCCAGATGGTCTTCCAGGACCCGCTGGGCAGCCTCAACCCGCGCCAGAACATCGAGTCGATCCTCAGCGAGGGCATGGCCGCGCACGGGATCGGCGCGAACCAGGACGAGCGGCGGGAGAAGATCCGGGAGATCCTCGCCAAGGTGGGCCTGCCCGCCAACGCGCTCTCCCGCTACCCGCACGAGTTCTCCGGCGGCCAGCGCCAGCGCATCGGCATCGCCCGCGCGCTGGTCCTGGAGCCGGACCTGATCATCTGCGACGAGCCGGTCTCCGCGCTGGACGTCTCCATCCAGGCGCAGGTCATCAACCTGCTCGAGGAGCTCCAGGAATCGATGGGCCTGACCTACCTGGTCATCGCCCACGACCTCGCCGTCGTCCGGCACATCTCGGACGTCATCGGCGTGATGTACCTGGGCGCGCTGGTGGAGGAGGCGCCGAGCGACACGCTGTACGAGGAGCCGCTGCACCCGTACACCCGGGCGCTCATGTCCGCCGTGCCGGTGCCGGACCCGGAGGTCGAGGAGCGGCGCGAGCGGATCCTCCTCCACGGCGACCTGCCCTCCCCGGCGAACCCGCCGGCGGGCTGCCGCTTCCACACCCGCTGCCCGTGGGCCCAGCCCAAGTGCGCGGAGGAGCGGCCGGAGCTCACGGACGCGGGCGGCGGCCACAAGGTGGCCTGCCACTTCACCCAGGAGATCCGGTCGGGCGAACTCCGCCCGGCGGGCGAGACCGGCGCCGCGGTGATCCCGGCCCAGTCGGAGGCACCGGAGGCCGAGACGACCTCGGAGCCGGAGCCGGAGCCGGAGGCGTCTTCGGAGGCCGCCGAGCCCGAGACGCCGGAAGCGCCTGAGGCCGACGCGGCTCCCGAGGCCGCCGAGCCCGAGGCGCCGGAGGCGGAGGCTCCCGAGGCCGACGTGGTTCCCGCGGCCGAGGCCAAGGACGCCGTCCGGAAGTCCGGGGACAAGTAGGACAGCCGGTAAGGGGCCCGTCCCCCCGGGGGCGGACG